>DASYFE010000012.1:0-25985 GCA_036498585.1 Pyrinomonadaceae bacterium
CTGGATTGGTGGTCCAAGTGGCAAGACGCTTGTTGATGGTGAACTCCGCACCAGCGTTCGTGATGATGTAGTTGTCGAGTGCTGAGAGTGGTGTCGCGCTCAGAGTAGCCGTGATGTGATAGGTCGGCGGGCTCGCATTCTCACCCGCGACGCGTGAATACGTGGCTGTCACGTTGTCGGCGGCGACGAAGTTAGAGCCGCTACCGGTGGTTAATGGTGACGGATCGGGATCACCGTAGGTCTTGCTGTTTGGATTGGTAGTCCAAGTGGCGAGACGTTTGTTGATGGTGAACTCCGCACCAGCGTTGGTGATGATGTAATTATTCAGAGCTGAGACTGGCGTCGCGCTCAGTGTGGCGGTGATGTGATAGGTCGGCGGCGAAGCATTCTCACCCGCGACACGTGAATAAGTTGCAGTCACGTTGTCGGCGGCGACGAAGTTCGAGCCACTGCCGGTGGTTAATGCCGACGGATCAGGATCACCGTACGTCTTGCTTGCGGGATTGGTGGTCCAGGTGGCGAGACGCTTGTTGATGGTGAATTCGGCTCCATCGTTGGTGATGATGTAATTATTCAGAGCCGAGACTGACGTGGCGCTCAGTGTGGCCGTGATGTGGTAAGTCGGCGGGCTAGCGTTCTCGCCGGCTACACGGCTGTAAGTTGCCGTGACGTTGTCGGCGGCGACGAAGTTGGAGCCGCTGCCGGTCGACAATGGTGATGGATCGGGATCGCCGTAGGTCTTGCTGTTGGGATTGGTAGTCCAGGTAGCGAGACGTTTGTTGATGGTGAATTCAGCGCCGTTGTTGGTGATGATGTAGTTGTCGAGTGTTGAAAGCGGTGTCGCGCTCAGCGTTGCAGTGATGTGGTAAGTCGGCGGGCTTGCGTTCTCGCCCGCGACGCGTGAATACGTAGCCGTCACATTATCGGCGGCGACGAAGTTGGAGCCGCTGCCAGTCGTCAATGGTGATGGATCGGCGTCACCGTAGGTCTTGCTATTCGGATTCGTGGTCCAGGTCGCCGCGCGCTTCTTGATCTCAATGTTCTTTGAGATGAAGGTCAGATTATAGTTGTTCCCACCGTTGCCATCGTTGATGGCGAGTGTGCCGATGGTGATCGCATATAGTCCCGCATTTTCGCCAGCGACGCGGCTCAATGCCCCTGTGAAAGCATCCGGTGAAACGAGTGAGCCATTCGTGATGGTGTAGGTGAAGCTTGCGGGATCGGCGTCACCATAAGTCTTGAACTGACCTGAATCAGCGGTGACTTCGATCGCGCGCTTGTTGATCGTCAGCGAGCCCGTGCCGCTGCTGGCGTTGAAACCCGTTCCCGGCGTGTACGAGGCTTCGATCGTGTATGGCCCAGCATCAGTGCCTGCCGGTAATGCATAACTCACACTCGCCGCACCAGCGACAACCGTATTATCAGTCGTTGCTGCTCCGATCGTAGTCGGGCCCTGCTTCACGGTGAATTTAACCGAACCGTTGTTAACTGCCGGTCCGCTCGCTGGAGTGACTGTCGCGTTGAGCGTGACAGACGCGTCGCCGTACGTAGCCGAAGCATTAGCGACGGTGGTCGTGGTGTTGACAGTCGCTGAATTGACGATCAGCGTGATCGTAGTGCTTGGCGTTGGACCAGCGCCCTGACAGCCCGCACCACTGTTTGTGCCCCTCACCTGGAAGGTGTAGGTGCCGGGGACTGTCGCCGCCGTAGTAGTAACGCTGAAGGTTGAGACGATATTCGCTCCGGTCGTAGTCGCCGGGCTGTTACCGAAAACCGGTGTAGCGCCTGCCGGAAGTCCCGCTGTAACACCCAACGTGACAGTGCACGGGTTGCCGTTACCACCAACCGTGACGGTTGCGTTTCCATAGTTTGCGGTCGCACCCTGAATTACCGTCGCGCTGGTCGGAGCAGCAACAGTAATCGTTTGCGGATTCGCATCCGTCATCGTCGTCTGCGCTGCTGCACCAGACGTCAAACCACGCGCGCCGACGATGAACCTCATGTCGAGGTCGTATTCCATCACGAGGTAGTCGCCGGTGAAATTCCCCTCCGCGTCGGCCGTAACATCAAAACCGCGCTCCTGCGGCGTGTGCGGATCTTCGTGAATCTTCACTCTCACGACTTCGCCAGGTTGATAACCACGACCACTAATACGCGCAGTCTCGCCCGGCGCGTAGTCCATCTTGTCAGTGCTAATCAAAGCTCCTGCGCTTACGAGCAAAGCGCTCGAGCTGAGCGCTGCGCCATTGCTGTTCGCACCGCCAAGCACGAGGGCTTGTCCATTCAACTCCGTGATCGTGTGACCAGATCGATCGAACAATGCATCCGTCTGCCCGTTGTGAAACAGCGCCGCACGTGTTTGCGAGTTCTGAATCTGTCCGACGAGTCCCGCGCAGGTATCGCCTTCGGGCAGGACGTGAGCATAACCGCCGAAGCCCTCGTAGACTGGATCGTAGAGCTCCATCGAGCCATCGTCGTTACCACCGATGATCTGAACCTTTCCGTCAAACAGCACGCGTAAATGCGCACGCACACGCGCGACTTTCAGCGCGCTATCGACGTTCGAAAACGCGCCGGCGGGTGTATCAAAGATCTCTCCGGAAGTTAACGCATTGCCATCACCGTCACGTCCACCAACGAGAAGGACGCGTCCGTCCTGAAGCAGTGCCGCTGAGTGCATCGAGCGAGCGACGCCAAGGCTGCCGGTCGCTGCGAATGTGCCAGCAGTTGGATCGAAGATCTCCGCCGTTCCAGCCGCATCACCACCTGCGATTAAAACGCGGCCATTAGCAAAAAGCGTCGCGCTGTGTCCTGCACGCGCAACGCTCATCGATGGCCCACTCGTAAAGGCTCCGGTAGCCGGGTCAAAAATCTCAGTGCTTGCGACTGAAGTCCCTCCGTTGTTACCACCTGCAATCAGCACGCGACCATCGGCCAGCAACGTTGCAGAATGGTCTGCACGCGCTGTCGCCATGTTTGCTGCTGCTGAAAACGATCCCGACGATGGCTCGTAAAGCTCAGTTTCATTCAGTGTACCCGTGCTGTTCTCACCACCCGCGATCAGTACGCGACCGTCAGCGAGGCGCGTTGCCGTGTGGCCGCGTCGCTCGACGAGCATGGCTGTGCTGACAGCCGGCGCTGCTGCTTCTTCGACAGACACCGCCTGACTCGCGGGCGCCATTTGCGCGCCAGTTACGATCGCTGCGGCGCGAGCGAAGAACCGTTGGCTGATGGTGCTTGCGAGGGAAGTGGTAGACAAAATACTCGCAGCGACTACGATTAAACCGAGTAGAAGGGCGATGCGAGTACACGAACGGGAGAACAGTGTCGGGGCCATGTCGTCAAACTCCTGGGTGGAAGATAGAAATACTTACCTTGGCCGGCGTCGCTGCGTCAGATAGACGGCGAGCGCCAGTCAAAGCTTCTGGGCACGTATTGTTTTGTTCTGACAAACCCGGAATGAGGATGATCCCGCACGACGGCCCCAATCCCTTCGCTCGATAGAACAACTCCGCGAGTGCATTTGCGTGCGCGAGCGTGAGAGCAAGAGGTGGGCCAGAACGCTCGAGCGAGTCATTACGGACGCAAGTGCAAGGGTTTGAGAACTTAGGAGATCAGTGCAGGTTGGTTAACGCTGTTGATTTGTTGTTCTGAGTGCTCGCTGGCGAGCAGTTGGGCGAAAGGCAGCGATGCAGGGAGAAAAAGCAGAGGGCTCAGACTTCGCCGAGCCCTCTGTGGAAGGAGCCGGTCGGGTAGACTACCGGAAACCGCCCTCTCATTAACCAGCCTCCGGTGAATCCGCGGTAACCTTCCAAAACGCAGGACCCGGTTTCTGGGCTAGGCCGGATCCTGCGCGTGCAAGTTTATGGGCCGCGACGTGGGTGAAGGCGCGCCGCGGGAGATGCGGCTACACCTTATATAGTTCGTGGCTATTTGTGCTCTTCTCTGTGCCACCTCTGTGTTCTCGGTGTCTCGGTGGTCAACTAATCACAGCAATAACTCACCACAGAGACACAGAGAGCACGGAGGTGGCACAGAGAATTAAGCTGATGCGCGCGACCGAGGTGATTCGATCAATCCCTGGACTACCTGGGCCACCTGCGAAAGTGGCTTCGGTTTGCGCAGAAACGCATCCGCGCCCGCATTGCGAGCTTCTGCTTCCACTTCCGGCGAACCATAGGATGTGAGTACCACAATGCGTGTGTCGGGATTACGCTGGTGGACCATCTTTATGATTTCGATCCCGTCGGGATGACGTGCCGCACCGAGTCGCAAATCCTGAATGATGACTTTGTACTCAGTCTTTTTGAGGAGGCCTTCGGCTTCCTCCATCTCACGCGCGGTATCAACTTTGTACCCGTGCTGCGAGAAGTACTCACTCATCGAAAAACAGATCGATTCTTCATCGTCCACGACGAGCAGCTTCCGTGGCGCGCGTTCAGCGTTTTGGCTATTTTGTTCCCGGCCACGGAAAAGCTCTCTGAGGCGGCCAGACACGGTCTTGAGTTTCAGCATCGAGGTCGTATTGAGTCCGGCTTCATGACTATCGAAGTTCGTAACGACTGCTATTCAGGAAACTTCAAATATCCAACCACCCCAGGGCCGTAGTTTATTTACAACAACGCTTGCGCGAGCGGTCCTCGACTTAAGTCTTGAACCGCTTTCGCAAGCCGGCAGCAAGTGTTACCAGTCCACTTCCCAACAGCAGCATGCTGGTAGGTTCCGGGACCGAATCGGCGGCAAAGCCTGTCGGGTTTCCGTTAGTGGGGGCGATATGTATAGCGAAGTGTGAGCCCGTAGCATTCGCCTCGAAAATATTACTAGCGGAAGAGAATCCTCCCGTACGGCTGATCGTGAAACTGAAACTCGTCACAGCATCAGGTGGATTGCAGCAGGAAAGCGTTACGTCGAAATTCCCAAAACCGTCCATCTGACCGCCGGCAGGATTGAAGGCCCATCCCGCAGGCAAGCCGGTGATGTTCAGTCCGGCGACGCTGCCGACAACGTTGAATCCGAAGATCCCGTTGTTTGCAGCGCCGGTCCCGAACGCTGCAAAGCCTGGAAACAGCGTCACCGTCACATCGATGTTGCTGCCATTCAACACATAGTTGACCGTGGCGTAGGGACCAGGTGAACCGCTTAGACCGGCATTTGGTACGTTGATAATGACCGAGTCGGCATTTGCCACGACGGCCGAACCGAGTGCGACCACCGCAAACATCGCAAGTGAGACTGCGTGTTTGCGGAGAATAGTTAGCCGAGACATCTTACAACTCCTTCCTTGGACGACGATTCGGGTGTGAAGAGAGAGCGTTTCACACCCTTATCGTCAGTGTTAATTAACGGGTGGATTGGTAGGAGAAGCACTGCGGGTAAACAGGCGTCAAACCACTCCAGTTTCTAAACGTCATTCACACTCTGCGGAAGTGTGAAGATAGTCGGAGGCTGAAAGCTTGCTCGTCAGTCGGGGGCAAATCGGCTGGCTAAAAAACCATCAACTCCCGTGGCAACAGAATCACGGCCGCACCGCGCTTCTGTACCCTTTGCCAGGTTAACTACCTCACGTTCTCAAGCACTGAAAAATAAGCACACAACAAACAGCGAGTCTTAAATAAAACTATGTTCGATAATCTTTACTGCCACGCCCCCGTGACCGTCGTGCTCGATCTGATCGCGAATGACGGTGCCGGTGATGGCGGCGAACCTGCCGTCCACCGGACCTTTCGGCAGCCGCACAGCGAGACTGATCGACGCGGAAAACTTCATTCGTCGCGGCAGGCGCAGGTAAAGACCTGAGGCGCTGATGTTGTCCAAAACGCAGTCGAGACTGAACGGTTGATCGTCACTATCGACACCCCAAACCCGGGCGGTCATTTTGTTTTGTGAGCGGGGTTTGGCGCGCCGTTCGAATGCTGATCTGGAAAGTCGAAACGCGGTATCGCTTATCGGAAGATGGTAATCCAGAGTGTAGTTAGCTCGTTGTTCGCACTGCATAAAGGGGCAACTTTATTCGTTTGTATTAGAGCGTATTTATTATGAGGATGTTGCAATTTGCCGACAACGGAGGTCCTTGCCCATTTTTCTGGCAGTAATTTGGGATTTTTCAGGCGCTATGAGTGGCAGGATCCTGTCAATCGACTTGAGGCATTAAGCTGCCAGTCTGTTGCTTGTGGACTTCCCGCGGATAAAAGGCAGAATTAGTGAAAATGGCAGTTTTGGACCATTGCGACATCGAACATAAAACTGTATGGTGAGTCCCCGGCTGTTGTTAGACAGCACAACGCGCTGAATCGATGTTCGAGCGGCATTCAACTCAACATACCCGTCTAGCGCAATCCCAGTAAAAGTAAAAGCGGCACTCATCGGAGAAGAACTCTAACTTTACTCAGGCATCTTGGCGAGCTTGTTGGCGAAGGCGTAGATAACGAGCTCGAGACGATCGGAGACGCCGAGCTTTGAATAGATCGAGCTGAGATGATGCGTGACGGTTGTGGGACTGATGAAGAGTCGTTCCGCAATCTGACGGTTCTTTAATCCCTCGGCGATCAACGCAATGACTTGTCGTTCACGATCCGTCAGTGAGGAGATCTTCTGCGCGCGTGGATCGAGTGGCTGCTTGTCGTGGTTCGACATCTCGAACAGCAGGTTTCCCAGCGTGACACGATCGAGCCATGCTTCACCTTTGTAGACCTTCTCGATCGCTTTGAGCAAAAGGTCAGCAGCGTCTTCCTTCAGCACCACACCCATCGCGCCGAGTTGCGCCGCCTTTTGATGAATTGCGGAATCGCGCGATCCCGTCAACACGAGCACGCGCGAGTTTCTTGCCGCTTCTCGCAACTGAGGTATGAAAGATGTGGCGCTATAACCACCAAGCTCGAGATCGAGAATGATCAGATCACACGTTTCGCGGGCGAGGATGTCGAGCGCTTCCGAACGAGTGCTCGCCATCGCCACCACTTTGGTGCCGGGATGGTTCTCGATCAGCATACGAAGGCCCTCGCGCACCACTAGCTGATCGTTAACTATCAATATGCGGATCTTGATCGGTGCAGGCTCCATGACAAATCCATGACGGCAGGAGTTGAGGCTCTGGACGGATTATGGAGGTTGTTGCAATTTTATGACAATGGAGGTAATTGCCAATTTATGTGGCAGCTTTCTGCCTGTCTACTACTTGGGCATTTTGGCCAAGCCGTGGCGGAAGGCGTAGATGATTAGCTCCAGGCGGTCGGAAACTTCGAGCTTTGAGAATACCGAGCTCAGATGATGCGTCACCGTTGTCTCACTGATAAACAATCGCTCGCCGACTTGCTTGTTCTTCAACCCTTCACCAATCAACGCAATCACTTCGCGCTCGCGATCGGTGAGCGACTCGATCTTCGAGATTTCGGGATCCACTAAGGCGGGCTTATTAAATTCATGGATCATGCTGCCCATCATCGAGCGCTCGATCCACACCTCGCCCTCGCTGACCTTCATGATCGCCTTCAGCAGCTTATCGGCGGCGTGCTCTTTCAACACGATTCCCATCGCCCCACGTCGAATTGCACGGCGATGCGCGTCGGGATTTTGAACTCCCGTCAAGACGAGCACGCGTGAATTCGGACTCGTCTGGCAGAGCTCGGGCAGGAACGAAAGTCCATCATCGTCGCCAAGCAAAAGATCCAAAATGATCACATCCGGATTGGTCGCGGCGGCCCTTTCGAGCGCTTCGACTTTACTTCCAGCCTGCGCCACGACCTGCATCCGCTGGTCGTGCTCGATCAACATGCGTAACCCACTCCGGATTACGACGTGATCGTCAATAATCATGATAGTGATAGGACGAGAACTCATGACAAAACTCCAAACTACAGGGGGATACCGACACTAACTACGGTGTAGTCTTTGTCATCAACAAACACATGCGTGTCTCCGCCGAGGGAGGCAGCGCGTTCGGCGATCGAATGAGGGCGAAACGGCTTTACGCCGTCAGTCCCATCGATACGTTCGCCCTCGGGATTCACGCCCGTACGTGGCCTGCTGTTTTTAATCTGTAACAGCAGTGAAGTCTCCTTACACGATATCTCAACCCGCGCGTCCCGACAAAAGGCGTGACGGCGCACGTTGCTCAAACCCTCGGCGACAATCTGGAACAACTCAGCGGCCAGACGGTCATTAACCTTCACTTTTCCATTCGCAGCCACGTCAACTTTGATTCCGGTGACCATTGAAAAGCGCTCGGCATAGCGCTCGATCGCAGGCAGGAGAACGTCAGCCCGTTCTTCATTTGCGCGGAGTCCCCACACAAAACGCCGCAACTCGGCGAGCTCGTGGTTGGTCAGCTCGAGCAACTCCTGCACGTTGTCGCGAATACCCGTCTGGCCGGCTTCCAGCTTCTGATCGAGGGCGACGAGACCAAACTGCAGACCGAGATAAGGCTGAATGACGCTGTCGTGAATGTCGTGTGCGATACGCTGGCGTTCCTGCTCAGCGGCGTCGGAGGCGAGATTATCGATTAGCCGGATGTTTTCCATCACGGGCGTCACGTGGTCCATCAGCTGCAACATGAAATCCATGTCGGCGCTGTCGATACGCCCCGGACCATCGATTATATAAAGCCGGCCGACTGCCTGGTGACGATAATAAACCGGCACGGACAAGTACTTCTGCGCATCGAGCATGCCGGCGAGCTTTTCGCTGTCGCTGGAGTTTGTGTCAGAAAACACGCGCGATTTAACGTCAAACAAGCGTGTGTGGGCGCTGCCGTTTTTCTTATAGATGACGGCGAAGTCGAGAGAAGGGGAGAGAAACTGCTCGGCGGCTTCGTGGCCGATCTCGGGCGGCGCGGATCTGCTCAGGTGTGTGCCACGCGCGACGCGGTACATCAGGTAACTGTCAGCGTCACCCGGTTTGCCGGGAACGACGAGCACGCACGTTTCGGCGTCGTAGAAAGCACGAATGCTTTCCATGATTGCTTTGATGGTCCGATCGATGCCGAAGCGAGGATTGGAAAAGACAGTCACTTCCTTCAACAGTTTCAGACGGTTCTTCAGCTCGGTGTGATAGCCGCCCCAGCGCGCGATGATGTAACCAAAGATCAGCAATCCGATTGGCGCCACGAGCAGGTTGTCGAAATCGAGTGGCCGGTCTTTGGGCGCGGTGAGTACGCTCACGGTTGTGAAGATTGCAGCGGACGCGAGCGTCAGCCGTAAGCCCTCGGTGAGCCCCCAACTGAACGACGCCACGATGATCGAGTAAAAGAAAAAGTAGTAAAAGAGATTGTTGATGTTGTTCGTGAAAGCGATGAGCGCCACATACCAAAGCAGATCGAGCCAGGGAACCGCCTTGTGCGCCACGAGTAGATTGCGACGAACTGACAGGTGATAGATCACGAGACCATACAGCGAGTAAAAAACCAGGATGAAGTAGATCGGCATGTACCCTGGTTGTGTTCGCATTGGTCCAATGAGGAGGACGAACAGCGCAGAAGTGCCCAGCACGACACGCATGCCCGCGATCAGTCGGAGATCTATCCACTGTTCGGAGAGTGGGTCGTTGGAAGGAGTTGGTTTTCTCTTTGACTGCTGATTCACGCGACACGTATACCTTCAGGTAACTCGTCTCCCAGCACCAGTTTTACAGGATTGCAGGATTAGACAGGATTTACATGTTAATCCTGATAAATCATGTAATTCCTGTCTCAACTCTCGTCTTTAAGCCTTTGCAGCGCAGCCCACGCTTCCTCGGCGTCGTCACCGAAGATCACGATGTCGTTCGGGCGCTCATCGAGATCGAGACCTAAACGCGTCTTGACGTCGCCTTCGCCCTTACGAAAGATCGCACTCGTGATGTGATCGATGTGGACGATCATTCGACCGCCCTCAGGATGGGGAAACTCGAGGAATTTCATTTCATCAATCCTCAAAAAAAGGTGAACGGGTTAACGGCCGTAGGATCTCGACGATCTGTTTCCAACGTGGATGTGAGGTCCGGTGGCCACTCCGGGAACCGGGCCGCGAAAGACCAAAAACGGGATCGACTCGGCGCGCAAGAATTCTATCAACGCGCGTCCTTCAACGCTGTCGGGATGCAGGCCAACGTCCATACCGTTGCGATGGTCCAATCCCCAGCGTGTGTGTAAATCTGATTGTCCGAAAGCTGTGAGCGGCAACGGCCGCTTGAACTTCGAGACAAAGAACTGCTCGACTTTTGTTGCTTCCGCGAGCGTCCATTTGCCTTCGCGCGCGGGCGCGGGGGTTGCCGGTTCGCCTTCGGGTTTCGGGTGTTCGATGCGAGTGACGCGGTCGCGATCGAGAAATGTGGTGATGTTACCGCGCTTGTACCAGTAGCCATCGGAGCTCTCGGATACTTCATCGACGAGGAGCGTGTTGCCGGTGGCGAGAACGATCGTGAGTTGCTGTGGCGCTTCGTCCTTCTTGTTGTCTTTGGTTTCCTGCGCGTAGACACACGACAGACTGAGTACCAGAAAGAGTAAGGAGTAGGGCAATCTGCTCGACATGGAACGAGATCGTTAGACAAGATTTACAAGATTGTTCAGGATTAACATGTAAATCCTGAAACATCCTGTTAATCCTGTCTACGCTTAACTCTTCGGGGCGAAGTAGCCGACGCGCGTTTGCGTGTAAAGGGCCGGATTTGTCATCTCGACACGCACCTTGCGAAAACTTCCATCCCGCGCTTTGTTCAGCGGCGTGAAGTAAAGCGCGTACTGATGTCGCAGCTCTTCCGCCACTTCCGCATACGTCGACTCAAGCGCATCAAAGGTTTGCGGCTTGTACAAACGTCCGCCAGTCATCTTCGCGAGTTGGGCCAGGTTCTCCTCACTCTGATCGAGAACCTTCAATCCGAGCCGCAAACGATCGATACTCACCTGGTTGAACTTGATCGACGACTCAGTTCCGCCCAGCAGCGTATCGAGCTCAGCCCGCTTGGCCGCGCGCGAGATCTCGGTATTGGCGACGATGTAAACCGCTACCTGCGACCGGATCAGCGAAGTCAACGCAGTTTCGAGACTCGTAGTCCCCTGGCCGTTGTCGATGCCATCAGACAACACGATCACTGCGCGACGTGACTTCGTAACCGGTCCAAACTGTTCCTTCGCCGCGAGCTGCAACGCATCGTTGAAGCGCGTGAACATGCCCGGCTCGATGCGACCCAGCGCGCGCTGCAATTGAAACCGGCTCTTGGTCCAGTCCTGTAGCAGCTCGATCCGATCGTCAAACTTGATCAGACTGATGCGATCGTCCGCTTCGAGACGCGCCGCAAAACCCTGCGCGGCGCGGCGAAAGTCGTCGAGATTGTTGGCGACTGACGACGAAGCATCAACCATCAAGACCACGTCGACGGGCACCTGTCGCAACGCGAGATCGCTCAACGGCTGCATCGCCCCGTCTTCAAACACGCGGAAATCGTTGCGCGTCAGCTCGTTGACGAGGCGTCCGTTTGAATCACGCACCGTCACCGGAAACATCACTTCCGTTGTATCGACGGAAACAACGTCACCGGGACTGACTTCCTGTTCAGGTGGTTTCTTTAAGCTGGGAACCGGCGGAGGCGCTCCCATTGTTTCGAGCGACGACTGTGGGGCAGGCGTAGCCTTTGGTTTCGGCTGAGGCTTAGTCTGTCGCTGGCCTTTCCTCTGCGCGCTCGCAGCGGAAAATAAAAGCGCCGCACAAACAAGCAGCGCGATCCAACGAAGTGATTTTACTCTCATACGTCCTTAACCATGGATTTCTCTGTGCAACCTCTGTGTTCTCTGTGTCTCTGTGGTTAACTCACCACAGAGACACAGAGAACACAGAGGTTGCACAGAGAAGAGATTTACTTGTCCTCACCCATCGCGGCTTTCATCGCTACGATGACCTTGTCAGTAACACGATGCTTACGAAGCGCCTCCAACTTGTCGGCGGCCAGATCAAACTCGACCGGCGACTGCTCGATACGACGAATAATCGTCCCTTCTGAAAAACCTGCATCCACGAGCTCAACGATCGACTCATTCGTCAGGCTCTTCGTCTTCTCGAGTTTCGCGGCCGTACCACCGCCGGATTCACTCGGCGGTTTGATAAGACGCACTGTCGCGCTGCCGGACAAATTGCTCTCGTCAGATCCAGAGCCATTTCCCGTGCGAGTGCTGTTCTTCGCTCGTGATCCATTGCTGGAGCCGAAGATGCTCGTGCCACCATCAGAGCCAGAACCAGAGCCGCTCGAACCTTTCGCGCTGCCGTCCTTTGGATCGACTTTCGAGTTGAAGAACGGATCATCACCCCACGACGAATCGTCGGCGGGCGCGTCAGTACCTTCCTGCCGAGCAAGCATCGCGACGATGATATTTTCATTAACGCCGGCGCGCTTGAGCTTAATCATCTGATCAGACGTGAGATCGAAGTTCGGAATTCGCGAAGCGATGATCAGCACGACCGTTTTTTCTTTGAAGCCGGCTTTGACGAGTTTGATTACCTCGGCATTCGTCATTGGGCCTTCGTCTTTGGTTTGCGCCTGCACACCAAAAGCCGAACCGGCCAGTAGCATTAAGGTGATTAAAAATTTGGGGAAGAAAGATTTCATCGCGCACCCCCTCAGCGTTGTGGTTCCGGAACGTCGGTTTGTGCTCCCGGTTGCCGGCCCGTCAGTCCGTAGCGTTTTCCAATCGTCTTAACGTAATCGCGCGTCTCTCGGTAGGGTGGGACGTTGCGACCATACTTGAGCACCGCGCCTTCGCCCGCATTATAACTCGCCAGCACCAGATCGACTTTACCCCCAAACAAGTCCATCAGCTCCTTCATGTACTGGGTGCCGCCTCTGATGTTTTCAGCCGCGTCGAAAGGCTTGCGAACGCCTAAACGGCGGGCTGTGCCGGGCATCAGTTGCATCAGGCCCATTGCCCCTTTTGGACTGACTGCTCGCGTGTGGAACCGCGATTCTTTCTCAATTACTAAAAAGACCAAATAAGGGTCGATTCCAACACGGTTGGCATTTGTGCGGATTAACTGGTCAATTGCGGGACTTCCGGAAGTCCAGTCGGCATTTTTGGTCGTGGCCGCGGGCGAGTTTGGAGCTTCGTATTCGATCCGGGAAATCCGTTCCCGGGGAAGAAAAATGGAAACGTTTTGACGATTGTACCAGGCGCCGTCAGCTTGTTCCTGAACTTGATCGACGCGGAATTTGGCTCCGTCGACAAGATAAATCCAGATCGGATCGGGACCGCCGGGTTTGGTGGCTTTTGTGTTTGGGGTGGTAGCAGTTACGGCTTTTGAAGCTTCCGCGGCTTCGGCTTTTGGCTGCTCGAGTATCGGTTTGATCGACTTGATTGGCCCCTGGACTTGCCGCTGGATGTTTCCCTTGCGAACCCAGGTCTCCTCGCCCTGCTTGGTCACCTCATCAACGTCGAACGAGTAACCGTCAACGAGGGTGACCGTGTAACCGATGATCTTTGGTGGAGTTTTAGTGGTCTTGTCCTGCGCGTTGATCGCAAGAGCGGACAGCAAACACAGCACGAGCGCGCACGTAATCTGTTTCCACTGTCCGCACATAACCACTATCCGTTTTTATCCGTGTGATCCGTTGGAGCTAATCTTCGCCGCCTCCGGTGCAAAACCGTGCGACGTGCCGAAGTAGTTTCCCCACGCGAAATCGACCAGCTCCCTGGTTAACCGCAGGTCACGTCCCTCGAAGAGACAGATATCGTTGACCTTGTTCAAAAGGTCGCGCGGCTCGCATCCCTTCATGATGCGATTCTCGTCCACGTACTTTTTAAGAATGTGACGCAGGCAATCCTCATCGATCGCAACGCCACGCGCTTTCGCCGTGCGTTTGAAGATCTCTGAAAATGCAGCCGGCGTTGGCGGCTCGACGCGCGCGCGATAACCCATGCGTCGCAGGAACGCTTCGTCAACGAGATCCTTTTCGTCGAGGTTCGTCGAAAACACGACGAGCTGTTCGAATGGCACTTGGATCTTCTTGCCGCTGTGCAGCGTTAGGAAATCAACACGTCTCTCGAGTGGCAAAATCCAGCGATTCAGCAGGTCCTGAGGCGCTACGCGCTGCCGGCCGAAGTCGTCGATGACCAGTGTGCCACCATTCGACTTCACCTGAAAAGGCGCTTCATAAAATCTCGCCGTTTCGGAGAACGCCAGGTCAGTGTTATCGAGTGTCAGCTCACCACCGACGATGATCAGTGGTCGCTGAATCTCGATCCAGCGACGATCGTGTTCGATGATCGACGTGCGCTCCGGCACTGGACGATGGCAGTGAGCATCGAAAATACGGATGATGTTGCCATCGACTTCGATCGCGTAAGGAATCCAGATCGAGCCGAATAGCGCCTGGTTCATGCGTTCCGACACGGCCGTCTTTCCAGTTCCCGGCAAGCCGGTCAGGAAAAGCGACGAGCGCGAGTTGATCACGCAACCGAGCGTTTGCAGGAGCGAATCCGGCAACACCAGATCCTTGAATGCATTGCGAACGGTGTCGAACGACGCTGGCTTGGACGGCACTGCCTGTAAGCGCATCATTAGCGCGTAGTCTTCGAGCGAAACAGGCGCTGGTCCAAGATACCCGCTTTGCGCATTCAGACGCGTGACACGTTCCCAGCCGTGATCGAGCATGGCGTAACGCGTCGAGCCCACCGCGCTCTGCAACCGCATTTCGATCAACTTCTCGCGGTACAGGTGGTAAAGCAATTCTTCCGTAAGCACGCGCGGCAGGTGAAGCCTGTCGGCGACGGCTGTAGTATTCGGGTCGGGAAGCATGGCCACGTGCTTGAGGGCCAGGTCGCACAAAAACTGCTCGTGGATCCCGGAGTCAGCCAACTCCTCAAGCATAGGTGGACCTAAGCCTTCGATTTCTGAGCGGCTCAAAATGCTAAGGTTTCCCATAGAGCTTCTAATTTCCTTTTTTCCTTGAGAGGTCTACGAAAGACTTTTCACGCAAAGGCGCAAAGAACGCAAAGACGCAAAGGCGGGTCAAAATTCTTGGTCGCGTTCGAGTCTTTGACCCGCCTTTGCGTCTTTGCGTTCTTTGCGCCTTTGCGTGAAATAACTATGCACGAATCTTTACTCCTTCGTTGCGTTTGCCTGAGACTTCGCAGCGACGAGGGCTGCGTTTGCCTCTGCTGCGAGCTCGTCATTGCTAGTGCGCTTGTAAAGAACAGCAAGTCGCAAAAGAATTTCAGCCGTTGCCGGACGCAGCACGCGCGCCTCTTCGAGGTGCTTGATGGCGATCTTGTCGTAACCCATCGTCTGCGATCTGTTGGCCACGTTGATGTGTCCCTGATACTCACCGACCGCCCGCACGAAACAATCGTAAGCTTCGTCAAACTTCGTGCGCTGTGCCTGGACCAGACCGAGGTTGTTCCAGTAGCGTTGCGCTTGCGGCGCGACTTTCACCGCGCGTTTCAAATACTTCACGGCTTTGTCGTTGTCACCATTCTTGAAATATAAGAAACCGAGGTTGTTCAGGTATTCGCCGTTGTCCTCATCCGCTTTGAGCGCTTTCTGGAACGACTCGAAGGCGCGATCGCGCAATCCCTTCATCTCATACGCAACACCCAGCAGGTTATGAGCCTCGTGAAGCGTCGGATCCGTCGAGACTGCTGTCGAAAGCACTGCGATCGCATCGGTCGCATTACCGCTGTTTAGTAACGCTCGGCCACGCTCGAGATTTTCCTGAGCCGGCGCGAGTGCGGCAGCGGCCGGATCCACTTTCTCAGCCGCGGGCGTTTCGAACCCGGTAGTGCGCGCGTCAACGACTTTCGCAGCGCCGACGCTTTCAAACTTCTTCACGTCCTTGCGTGAAAGACGTTGCAGTTTGTCTTCGTCTTTCTTTCCCGCACCGAACAGGCGACCGATCGCTTTGAAGGGGGCTTTCAAAACTTTGACGAAAGTGTTGTCGCCTTTTGACTGATCATCAGCGTCACGCGAAGCCGCATCAAGCATTGCGACTTCTTCCGGCGTCATGAGAACGCCATTAACGTGACGAACGGGCACCGCGCTGATGACCAGTACGAGTGTTAGTGCGAAAACGATTAAGGAACGCTTTACCATAGGATCCTCCCTCGGGGATTAGAAGCCGACGTTACCACCGCTAAGCATGTCAGAAATGTTCAGCAACGCTGGGCCAAGAATGATGATGAACATCGTTGGAAAGAGCAGCCCTCCAAGCGGCAGCAGCAGCTTGAACGCTGCCTTCTGTGCAGCCTGTTCGGCGCGTTGACGACGCTTCGTGCGCAGACTGTCGGAATAAACACGCACTGCGCGTGCGATAGAAGTACCGAAACGATCCGCCTGGATCAACATACCGACGAGACTGTTGAGATCTTCAACACCGGTGCGGTCAGCCAGGTTTCGCAATGCTTCACTGCGCTCGCGACCGACGCGAATCTCGAGGTTCGCAAGCTCGAACTCCTTGCTGATGTCAGGATGGACCGGCCGCAGCTCTTCACAAACGCGAAGCATCGCAGCGTTCAAGCCCAGGCCTGCTTCCATCGTGATGACCATCAGGTCGAGAGCATCGGCGAGGCCCCATGTGATCCGCAGCTTGCGACTGGCGATCAAACGATTGAGGACAAATCGTGGAAGTATGAAGCCGGCGCCGAACGCAAACAGTGCCGGCAATAGCGCCTCATTCAACGGCCGCGCCAGCAGTGTCCACACCAACACGATGAGCGTCGGAAAGAAGAGCATCGAAAACAACTGCGTCACACGATAAATGGCAGGTGCGGAAGGTGAACGATACCCGGCCTGCATCAGCTCGCGTTGCAGTTTTTTAGCGTCGGCTGCGGATGGCGGAACGAGCTTGTTGATCGGCTCGGCCAGGCGCGCAGCCAGCGTTTCCATTCCGCTGACCTCGATGCTCGGAGCCACCATTCCCATTCGGCCTTCATCGAGCTCGCTCAAACGTTGCGCAGTCGCGCTTACGGGGCGGAAGAGCAGCCAGTAGATGGCCATCACACCACCGGCGATACAAATAAATGTCGATATAAGGATGATTGTTACCATGATTAGATCCTTATCTTCATAATCCTTTGGACCAGCAACATACCGAGCACCTGCATGATTGCGGCGAGTGCAAGCAGCCTGTTGCCGCGTGCGTCGCGCCACATCACGTCCATGTAACCCGGATTCATAATCGTCACGTAGATCGCGAGGAAGATCGGGAGCGCGCAGAGTAGCCACGCCGACCAGCGCGAGCTCAGCGTCATGGTCTTCAGGTCTTCCATGATGCGGAAGCGTTCGCGAATCGTGTAAGCGACTTTCTCGAGCAGCTCGGAAAGGTTACCGCCGGTCTCTCTCTGGATCAGGACAGCGGTGACGCACATGCGCAGGTCGAGAAGAGGCATGCGTTCGACCATGTTCTGTAGCGCGAGTTTCAGCGAGAGTCCGAGGTTCTGCTCTTCGTAAGTCTTGCGAAACTCAGTCGAAATCGGCTCGGGCATCTCAGTAGCCACCATTTGCAACGCTTCGGTGAAGGCGTGACCGGCGGAAAGTCCACGAGCCATGAGATCGAGCGCATCGGGCAGAAGCTGTAGAAACTTTTTGAGACGCTTCTTGCGTTTCCCATGAATGTGAAGAAATGGAAGCGCGGTCGCAACGAAACCGCAGAAGCCCATCAACAGGTACGACGTGCTGAGCATCGAGACCGCGAGGGCCGCGAGCGCACCGGCCGTCAACGAGAAGAGAATCAGGCGCATGACCGTGATGTGCGAGTCGGCCTGATCGATCATCTGCTTGAGTTTCGAGGAAACCTGCAGCTTGATCAGCACCCGGTTCATCCACGGGATTTCGCTCATCAATTCTTCGCGCGCGAGTTGAACGTCCATATCGGTCGAGTGCGCCGAAGTGCGGATCGCGTCGGCCAGACGTTCCTTGAGTAGCGCTCGCTTCTTGTCTGACGCACGCGACGTGAACAAGTAGAGCGTGTACGTCAGAAAAAGACAGGTTAGAAATACGAAGAAGAGAATTAGAAACATTACGCTTAAACCTCCTCGAAGAACGATCGTGGCAACTGCATGCCGTAGATTTTGAGTCGTTCGGCGAAACGCGGTCGCACGCCCGTTGGTCGAAACTTCCCAAGCACTTTCCCGTCTTTGTCCACGCCTCTGCGATCGAAGATGAACACTTCCTGCATCGTGATCGTGTCGCCTTCCATGCCCGTGATTTCAGAGATGGAGGTGATGCGGCGCGTGCCGTCTGTCAGGCGCGCGACCTGGATCACGAGATTGATGGCCGACGCGATCTGTTGTCGCATCGCGCGATCGGAAAGACGCATGCCCGTCATCTGGATCATCGTCTCGAGACGAGCTAGAGCGTCGCGCGGTGTGTTGGCGTGAACCGTTGTCAACGAGCCGTCGTGACCCGTGTTCATCGCCTGCAACATGTCGATCGCTTCACCACCACGGACCTCGCCGATCACGATGCGATCGGGTCGCATACGCAGTGCGTTCTTCACGAGGTCGCGCTGGCTGACTTCGCCCTTGCCCTCGATGTTGGGTGGGCGTGTTTCGAGACGCACAACATGCGGTTGTTGCATCTGCAACTCAGCCGAGTCTTCGATCGTGACGATGCGTTCATCGGTGGGGATATACGCCGAGAGAGCGTTGAGCAATGTGGTTTTACCAGCGCCGGTACCGCCCGAGATCAGGACGTTGAGCTTCGCGTTGACGCACATCTCAAACATCGCAGCCATGTCGGGCGTAAGCGCCTGGTTTTCGAGCAGGCGATGCATGCGCAGCGGTTCGGCACCGAAACGGCGAATCGAGAGCACGGGACCGTCGAGCGAGAGTGGCGGGATGATCGCGTTGACGCGCGATCCGTCTTTCAAACGAGCGTCAACCATCGGCGACGCCTCGTCGATGCGACGGCCGACCGACGAAACGATGCGCTCGATAACTCGCATCAAGTGTTCGTTGTCTTTGAACTCGATACTCGTCTTCTCGAGTTTGCCGCCACGCTCGATGTAGATGTTGTAAGGAGAGTTAACCAAAATGTCGGAGATGGAAGTGTCGGCGAGTAGTTGCTCGAGTGGTCCGAGACCGAAGAGCTCGTGCCGCACTTCATGGATCAAACGCTCGCGCTCGACGGTGGAGAGCGGCGTGTCTTCCTGGGCCAGCAGGCTCGAGGCGAGACGCGCCACTTCTTCATGAAGCTGCTCCGGCTCGAGTTGGCCCAGCTTGGTCAGGTCCATCCGGTTGATAAGCATCCGGTGGAGTCTTGCTTTCATGTCCTGGAACCCCTGCTGATTGCTGATTACGTCTTCAGCCAGGGCGCCGGTCATTCCGCTTTCTCTTACTAAACGTTCACGTAGTGCCATATAAAATTATTCCTTGGAATCAACTGTAGGGGTGGCCCGCCGTGGCCACTCGTTCTTTACCCAATCGCAGCGGGTGGCCACGGAGGGCCACCCCTACAGTTGTTATCCTTCACTCAAATTCGCGCGCTCTAAGGCGGCGTTCAGACCGAGATCCTGCATGCTTGTTGAGCTGCGTTTGAAAAGAGAATTGAAGGGACGCCTGCCACCGGCGGTTGGCGCCGGTGGCTCGACCTTGTCCGCGAAAACTTTGCTCGCCAGGTTGAAGAGATCGGTCGTCACTAACGATCCCGGCGCCGAGTCGACGAGCGGCTGTCCGAGATTGATCGAATTCACCGCGGCTTTGTAATCACTCTGAATAAACGCGACCACGCGCTCGCCGAGGAAGTCTTCGACCTGCTTCTGGTCCAACTCGATATTCTTGCTGTAACGATTGACGACGAGCCGGACTTTCTTACGCGCGTATCCGAGCCGGTCGAATATCTCGAGCGCCCGGCGCGTGCTGCGAATCGCATGAATCTCGAGTGTCAACACCACTAGGATCTGATCTGCATGGTCAAGCGCCGAGATGGTGACGGAATCGAAGCTGTGCGGCGCGTCGATGATGACGTTGTCGTAACGCTGTCGCAGCAGCTCCATCACTTCGTAAATGTGTTTCGGCTCGATATCTTCAGCGCTCTCGGCCTTCGTCGGCGCCGCCAGCAACGAAAGGTTCTTAGAATGCGGCGTGATGTAGCTGGCCAGCAGCGCATCGTCCAGACGATCGCGGTTCTCAACGACGTCAGCGAGTGAAAACTTCGGCTTCAAACCGAGCAGCAATTCCAGATCGCCTGATTGCAGATTGAGATCGACGAGCACTGTCGGACTCTTTTGCGTCATCGCGAGGTTCGTCGCGATCAGGCTGGTGCCGCAACCACCCTTCGATGAAAACACGGCCACGACATGACCACGCTTCTTGGGCTCGTGCTCGATGTGTTCAGCCGCATACTCCCCGGTCCGGCTGATGACGGTGATTAGCTCGTCATCATTGATTGGCAGGCGAATGAAATCGCGCGCGCCGGTGCGCATGCCGCGCAGGATCAAGTCCGGTGAGCAGTCCCGTGAGGCGCAGATGACGGCTGTCGAAGGACAGTCGTTCACGATTCGCTGCACGAGTTTCAGCGCCGGCTCACCCATGTGATTCATATTGATCACCACTCCCGACGGACGCAGGCGACAGGTTTCAGTAAATACCTGCTCGGCGTCGTCACTGGTCATCAGGAGGCTCGCGCCCGGGTGTGCGCTAAGTGCACGACTCAGCTCACGCGAGTCGGCGGCATCTCTACTGAGTACTATGAATGTTAACGTGCGTTTCATTGCTTTTATGACGGCCCTTTTCCTTGTCCTAAAACCTGTTTAGAACTTTTTGAGAATTCGATTAGTCGATTGGGTCCGGCTCCTCGCCCGCACTCTCGGCCGTCAACGTGGTGACGTAATGCGGCATGGTCAATGTCCGGTGCATAAATGGGATACTCAGATTGAACGTGTAGTTTTCAATCGAAACTGAAGCCGTTCCCAGGTTCATGCCGTAATCTGTTGCCGGAGTGATGGGATTGTTGTCGTCGTCAGCGCCTTCATACGTCACTATTACATTGTCAGTCGTGAGTCCGTTGATCAGGGCAGGACCGGTCACCGCGCAGGTGGTTGGATTGACGTGCGTCTCGCCATACACGACGATATTCTTCACGCAAGCACGATCCTCCGGGGTTTCGTGATGCAAAGCGGCGTAGCGGGCGCCACGACGCGCGGCATCAGTGAGCGCGTTGTGCGTGTAAAGAAGGCGTCCAAACTCGATGATTCCGAAAATGATCATGAAGAATACCGCCGAGATGAGCGCGAACTCAGCCATCGTCGTGCCCTGTTCTCCTTTTCGGTTTGTTCGCATGTAGCCCCTAGCTTCTTAATCCTTGTGCCTAGTGCCTAATCGATCATGTAATACATCGTCGTCCTGGGAGCGATTGGCACAGCCATCGATATTGTCGGATTATCCAGCAAGGCGCCGATGTCGAAGATAGGTCTGAAAACGTACGGCGTCGCCGCCGCGGCACCCGCTGTTGGGTTACACGGACTCGTGTCGCGTGGGATGCGAACAGTTACAGTTTCAACTTTTGGCGACCCTGTCGTTTCTATGCAAATGTTGGTAGCCAGGAGGCCGTTCACTATCGGCGGATCGCTCACACCACAAACTAACTTGCCGCAGTACGCCAGATTGTTTGCCCTGCCGATTTCCACGTGATTCAGTGCGTGATTAGACAGGTAACGCGACGCGGTCCGGGTGGCCTTCGAGAGTGTTGTATAGTTTTGGAAGAAACGACCAATCTCACAAACAGCCGCCAGCATAAGCGCGAGGAATGGCATCAGAATCGCTAACTCGGCGAGAGCGCCGCCGTCTTCTCTGCGGAAAAATTTTTTGATTCTTCGGAGTCCGATCATCCTCTTTCTCCTAAATTCCCCCCTAGCGATAGAGAACCGGGGTCACTACGTTCGTGGTGCTGGTACCGCCCGGATTCAGACCGACGATTCCATTGATGTTGTCGCCGATGTACTCCACGCGAATATCGGCTCCATTACCCGTGCCGGTAACTTGCCGTTGCATGAAAAAGGCTCCGAGAGAAGTTATCTTCACGGTTGAGTGGCCATTACCAAATTCTGTGACGGGGACTATTGGGATCACGAGCACGCGACGGCCGTCGGCGCCCGCTCCACTTGTAGGTGCGATTTTAGTTGGAGGTCCATCTCCCGGATGCGTGTATTCGTCGTAGGTGATTCCGTCGTAAGTTGCTTTGTTACCGTTGCCACTCTTCCTTTGAGCGACATTTGTATCCGGCGGTATATCCTTGCTGTATTTCAAAGGCCCGCTGTAATCGTCAAACCGCACGTTGAGTCCATCTCTGATTGGGCCGGCGTCGACTCCGGTTTTCGTCTCAACGCTATCTCCCGGGCTGACACTGCCGCATTGGCAACCTACGCCATACGCCGCCAGCGCATTTCTTACATCGTTGGCTCCGTTACCAGCACAGCCAAGGATGTTGAAGTTGCCGGGCGATGGACCACCTGACGGCGCCGAGCGCACTGTGTAGACGCATTTCGAGCAGAACTGTTTTTTCGGATCGCAGGTTTTTGTAGTCTCGGTGCCATCAGCATTCTTGACCTTAAATGTCTGTATCGCATACGGGTCGCTGCCCGGACATTTGCCCCAAAGGTCATTCGGATTTGTGTTTCTCGAATCGGTCAACGTGCAAGCTGGACTTACGCCGTCGCATTGCACTGCTGAAAGAGGCGCGATGCAAAATCGCGCGTTTCCGGGGATAGAAAGTCCTGCAGTTGCTTTCGCGGCTAACGACAGTGCGCTTCCGAGGATTGGTGAAGCAAAAAATACGCTCACCGGTTTTGATGGCGTAGTGACTTTTATAAAGCGAATATTCTCTGGAGCGCCGAGTGCGGTCGCCTCATTAACATAAGTAGGATCGTTGAGATTTATCGCGAAGGTCACGCAGGCCTCGCCTGGTTGACACAGGTTCTCGCGGGTCACTCCAAAACTCTTGTTATCGAAGTTGTACTTGTTAGTATTCAGGAGTTGGATGGCGCGATCGACGGCCGTCGTGATTCTTCCGGGGTTTGGAAGAGTGAGCGCTGATGCCCCCGCAAGCGCGGCTGCGTCGGCGGCGTTTTGCATCTCGGTCTTTGCAAGGTAGAAGTGGCTCAGATCGACGCCGAGTCCGACAGCCAAAAACAGGAACAGAGCTGAGAGCACAGTGTAGGCGAGCACGTTTCCGCGTTCGCCCTTGCGTCTGGAAGCTCTGGAATGATGTTTCAGTTGCATGACCTTACTCCTAGAATTTGAAAGGTCGTTCTTAGGCGCCACGGGGTGATAATCAAGTGACCCTGATTACCACCCTCTCAGCAAAACTCACGCTCTGGGCTAAAGGGGGCTTTGACCCGTTTATGGCGTGAGTTTCGTGGCATTGCTGGTCGGGGCCGTTTTTGTCTTTTCTTCTGTCTTCACTGCGCCGTCAGTAGACGGTGTTGCTGTTTGCACCGGCACGATCCTCTTCGGAGCTTCAGGTGTGGCTGCAGGCGCTTGCGAGCCGCCCGTTCCGAAACCACTCGCACCAGAGATCCCTTCACCCTTCGGCTCGAGACCGAGTGGCGAACCATTCTTCAGACCATCCAACGTGCGCATCGTCGGCAGATCGTCACGATTGACTGGTTTAACTAGATCGGCAGTGACGATGAACACGAGCTCGGTTTCGTTCTTCTGGAACTGGGTCGACTTGAAAAGGTTTCCGATGACCGGAATGTCGCCGATGACCGGCACCTTCGACAGGTTGCGCGTTTCGCTATTATCGAGCAGGCCGGCGAGAGCGAAGCTCTGACCGTCGCGCAACTCGACACCCGTGCGCGCTCGTCTCGTGCGCAGTGCCGGAACAACAAAGCCCTGGAACCTGACGCCGTTTGCGAAGTCGATTGTCGAAACTTCCGGTTCGAGCTCTAGCCTGATGTGATCTTCGTCGATGATGGTTGGTTTAAAGTTCAAACGTATCCCGTATTCCTTGAACTGGATCGTGACCGAGTTGCCGCTACCGCCCCCACCGCCTTGAATAACCGGAATCGGAAACTCACCACCGGCGAGGAAGCTTGCGACCTGCCCGTCCATCGCAATGAGGTTCGGTTCGGCCAAAGCGCGCAACGTGCCGTTCTGCTGCATGGCGCGAATCATTTGCAGAGTGTTGCCGCCCATCAGAAAGATGTTCGTCGCGCTGGCGAATGTCCCATTCAGCACGCCACCGACGACGTCACTGAGTGAACCAGGACCGCCGCCGCTGATAAAGCCTCCCGCACCCGGGCTGCCCTGATAAGCGAAAGAAGCGCCGAGATCGCGCAGCTTGTTCTTGCTGACTTCCGCGACACGGATCTGAAGTTGAACCTGCGTCGCACTCTTCACGGGGGAGCCAAGCATGTTCACAGTTTTGAAACCCGCAGCCTGGACCACAGCGTCAGCCTGGGCCGCAGTCGCGGGATCGGCAACCGTGCCGGAAAGCACGACCGAGCCATTGGCCTGGCTCAAACGAATATCGTCCTTCGGAAACAGTGCGCGCATCTGTGAATCGATTAGCGAGAGGTTCGCGCGCACAAACACGTCGAAGACGATGAACTTGCTGTCAGACTTTTCCCACGCGATAAAGTTGACCTGGCCAAATCCCTTGCCGTTTACGAGCACCTGGTCGGGACGGACCATAACGGCTTCTGCGATCTCCGGGTTGGAGATTGAGAATCGACCGATCGGTCGATCGAAGTTGATCACGCGAGATTGGCCCACCAGCACGTTGATCGGAATGGCCTCTTTAACGTTGCTGCTGAACGACGCGTCATACGTGGTCTCCTGGGCGTGAAGTGTGCTCACCAGACCAAGGGTCAATGTCGCAACTGTTGCCAGCAGCAAATGCATGACGTAGGTACGATTAGAAAATAGAGCCAACATTTTCGGGTTCTCCTTAAAAGCGGAATTCGGAGTAGATGCCTTCTGCGTGGTCATTGGGGCGACATCCTCTTACTGTGGGAAATCCTGGATTTCTTTCTTTGCACCCTTGATTACCTCGACCGTCGGTCGGGCGGCTGCGGGCGGCTGTGTAACTTTCGGCGCAGGAGCTGTTTCTCTAACCGGACGCGGTGCAATCCGGCGCGGTGAAGTCGGGGCTGCTTTGGGAGTTGAATTTGAACTGATTCCCGGCTCGGGAGTGAGCATGGCGCGCTCGCCACTGAGCAGGGTTCTCTTGTTTGCGCCTGAGGTCTGCTCGTCTGCCTGGTCCACCGAGTTGCGCATCACGAGCTGAAGTTTTCCTTCACTCGAAGCGAGCGCGAGCTTCTCGGCCTGCTCGGGCGTGACCTGGAGTGTGACGGCCCTCACGGAACGTTCAACTTCGCGGTCGTCCTTTGGCTTGTCGATGTTCTGGCCGCTGGCAAGCACCTTGATGTTCTGCAGGACGATCTTCGAGATCATCTCTTCATTCGCGGTGCCTTTCGGAGGCTGAATCACGACCACGATGTCGACTAGGGTGCCCGGCATGATGAAGCCGGAAACGCCAACCACGTCGTCAACCTTCACGGTCATTGCGCGGTATCCCTCGGGGATAACTGACGACAAACCGCCCAGTGAGCCAACCGGAGCCAGCTTGGTTTCGGTAATCGGATCTTTGGGCGAGATGGAGGTAACCACCACACGACCGATCAAGTTTTCGTCAATCTTGCCGATTGCGCCTACCGGAGTAACATCCGCGGGAAACTGTGCGATCGCGAGCTGTTCGGGAATTATGCGTGAGCCAACCGGGATATCGACTTTTGCAACAACGACGTTGTTGGTGCGGTTAAAAGCCTGCGCGCTCAGCAGATATTGTTTGACGGAAACCGCGGCGATCAAGCCGAAGGTTATCGCAGCCAGCAGAGCAATGATTAAACGCTTATTCCGCATGATGATTAATCTCCATTTCGTCTCAAAAACTGCGGCCCTTGTGAACGTTGATTAACGCTGAAACACGGCCGCTGCGATCAAACTGCCCAGCATGATGGCGACGCCGTAAGGGATCGTGTGTCTACGATCGGGAGGTATTGCAAAACGTGGCATCTCCCAGCCGGGCATG
>DASYFE010000013.1:0-5531 GCA_036498585.1 Pyrinomonadaceae bacterium
TGTACGGGGTCGTGATCCCCTGGTCCAGCGAGACTTCGATGCGTTGATCTTCGTCTGACGGAACTGTCAGCGGGAACGCCAATGATGTCGGGATAGGAGCCCCCGAACCCGGGAATGGCAGCGTACGAACGCCGGGATTCAAGCCGTTGAACAGCGGTCCAAGGTCAGGATCGATCACGTCAAACGTGTTCGCGTTGATGTTACGTGCTGAAGTGAAGCCGGCCAGGTTGTTCAGATCGAAATTGACGGCGAGCTGGCTGCCAATGCGATCGTAAGTTACGCGGAAGCCGCTGCGAATAACAGCCTTTCCGTCTTTTCCTAAAACCTTGCCTAGATTCGGAGACCAGGCGAAGGAGATTGCCGGCGCGAAGTTGTTCCAATCCTGCTTGTAATAGCCGGGCGCGTTATTCGCCTTGCCGCCCAGTACGAAAGTGATTGGATCAGTGAAGGGCACGCCCTGGTTTGCGCTGGCACGACGCTGATTGAAATAGTCAGTCAAGCTCACGTTCGGAACGACCTGGAGGCCGTTCTTCTCATAGACGGGCGTTGAGGTTGACCAGCGAACGCCGTAGTTGAACGTGAAGTTTGGACGCATGCGCCATGAATCCTGGACGTATGCTTCGTATTCCTGAGTGGCGAATGCGCGATCCGTCGGTGTGCCAACTGTCTGTAGTTGTCCGCTCGCGTCGTACACGAGATTCGCGCTGTATTGTGAATACCGGCCGATCACGGATGCGAGCGCATCGCGCAGCTCGCTGCCGCTCTCAAAATCGGAGAACGGATCGATGATCACCGCACCCGATGCGGCGTAGAACGACGGATTGATGATCGCCTCATCGAATGAAGCGCCAGACGAAACGCGGTTGTTGGTGATCAACCGAACGTTGCCGCCGATTCCCCACGTGTGATTTCCGCGCACCCACGAAACATCGTCCACAAAGTTATGAACTGGTGTGGTTCTCGCCAATTCGCGGCGGAAACCCGATGGCGAAAAGATGAAGCGGAAGTTGACCCGGTTTTCGGTCGACTCACCACCCTGCGTGAAGGCAGCGCGAGTCAAACCATAGTTGAAACGATTGACGAGCGAAGGATTGAGCGTCCAGACATGACCGACGCCCACACCCCTCGGATGGTTCCAGGTGGTCAAGGCCGGCGTGTCGGGAAAGCACTGTATGTTGTCCGGCGCGACGCTGCAATCGGGACCGCCATACACTGCACGCGTGACGAGATCGTTCTGATAGTTGCCACGCAGGAACAACTGCTGGTTATTCGTCAGGTTGAAGTCGAAACGGGCGATGTAAGTGTTCAGCTCCGTCGGCGTACGCGCATTGAAGCGAAAGCCGCTGGTGTTGAGACCATCGCCGACTGTGGTGTCGTTGGCTGGATACCTTTGCGCCGCAGCCGCGAGGAAGGCGAGTGCATTCGGATTGACGCCAGGAGTTTCACCGTTGAACGCATTGTATGCGGCGTTAATCTCAGCGGGCGTCAGACAGTCGACGCCTGACGGCGTTCCTGCCGGACAACCGGGATCGCTGAAGCCACTTTCCGTGCGATAGCGCACGATGCCCTGGCCCAACGTCGGCAGCGGTACTTCGCGGACGACTGAAGTGGCGGTTGCTTCGCGGAATCCTTCGTATGTAAAGAAGAAGAACGCCTTATCTTTCTTGATGGGACCGCCAACCGATCCGCCGAAGATGTTTCGCAGCAACTGCGGACGCTCAACGCCGGCAGCATTATTAAAGAAATCGTTTGCAGTGGTAACGGTGTTGCGGTGAATTTCAAACAGCGAGCCGTGCCACTGATTCGATCCGGAGCGCGTCACGAGTGAAACCTGCGCGCCCGAAGAACGGCCTTGTTCGGCGTTCGGATTAGTGGTGGTTACGCGAAACTCCTGCAACGAATCGCGAGTGACTCGCAAAACGCTCGCGAATGCTTCGTCAGTCACGACGTCGAGACCGTCCTGTTGCTCGTTGACGTCGACGCCGTCGAGTGTGATGTTCGACTGGTCTGCGCGTCCGCCGTTCACGTAGCCGGTGCGAGTGACACCGGGTTGCAGCGACAGCAAACCGACGACGTTGTTCGCGTTCAGCGGCAGCTCAGTGATGCGCTTGCGCTCGAAGGAATTTCCGATGGTGGCGTCGCTCGTGTTGATGGCTGTCTCTGCGGCGGAGGTGACGTCTACAGTTTCAGAAACCGCGCCGATTTCGAGCGGCACGTCTCTGACTGTCGGCGTATCGACGAGAGCCTGCACACCTGAAGCGGATGCAGTCTTGAATCCCTGTGCAGTCACTTCAAGTCGATATGTGCCGGGCGGGACAGCCGTGAAGATGTATTGACCGTCTTCATTTGTCTGTTGAGTGCGTGTAAAGTTCTTTGAAGGGTCGGTGAGTGTGACGGTCGCACCCTTCACGAGATTACCATTAGGGTCTTGAACTGTGCCGCGAACAGTAGTACCGCCTGCCTGTGCAAAACTGTTCACCGCGCACAGTAATAAAACCAGAAGCAAAGCTACAGAAAAACTTCCGAACCTGAGTTTACTCATAGCAAATCTCCCTGATTTCTGTTTTCTTGCTAGGGCTTGAATCCGTTGATCCAAGGATCAACGCTTGACGGGTTTTGCCTAAACTTGGGGGAGACAAAGGCGATTGGCGAATACGCAGTTATTGTTCCAAGGTGCGCAGTCGCACTTAACTGAGGAAAAAGCGCCGCAATTATAAGTCAGTTAATAGTTGCCGCAAAAATTAATTCCAAAAAACTTTATTCGACATTGCCGATTTTGAACTGCAGATTTTTAGGCTGCGAGTGCGGAAAAATGCATCGGCACATATTCATCAGATCTTCGTTAATAGATCTGTGTAATCTTCGGCTTGGGAATTTAGTCGCATGGCAATCAACCCGATCGATATTCTGCTCGTGATCGTGATCCTGTTGAGCGTGCTCAATGGCTACCGGCGCGGGTTTGTTCACGGCCTGCTTGATCTCGCCGGTTGGGTGCTGAGTTTGATCGCGGGATTGCGCTACTACCAGCCGCTCGCGCAGTGGCTTGGGCCACGTATCGACGCGTGGTCTGAGGTGTGGGATCAACCGATTGCTTTTGTGCTGATCGCGGTATTCGTCGGCGTGCTGGTGCACGCGATTGGTTACGCGCTGTTGCGCCGTTTACCGGAAGACATTAATGAGCGGCAGTCCAACCAGGTGTTTGGCGTCATTCCCGGTTTTATAAATGGATTGATTATCGTCGCGATCCTCTCGGCGCTGTTGCTCGCGATTCCGTTGAGTGAGGGTTTGAGCGAGCGCACCCGCGACAGCGCGCTAGTGAATCGACTTTCAGTTTATGCGGAGCGGCTCGAGGCGCAGCTTCGGCCGGTGTTCGGTGAGGCGATCTCGCGCACGATGAACCTGCTGACGATCCGTCCGGATTCGGACGAGAAAGTCACGCTTCCGTTCAAAGTCGAAAACCCGCGGCCTCGGCCTGACTTGGAAAAGCAGATGTTGGATCTCGTGAACCAGGAGAGACAAGCTGCGGGTTTGAATCCGCTCGCGCCCGACCCGGAGTTAACGCAAGTCGCGCGGCAACATTCGACCGACATGTTTGCGCGTGGTTATTTCGCGCACGATACCCCCGAAGGACTCTCGCCGTTTGATCGGATGAATAAGGCGGGTGTGCGTTTCCTAACCGCGGGTGAGAACCTCGCGCTCGCGCCGACTCTCCCTTTGGCCCACACCGGCCTGATGAACTCTCCCGGCCATCGTGCAAACATCCTGCGCCCACAGTTCGGCCGAGTCGGGATCGGCGTCATGGATGGCGGCATGCGCGGCCTGATGATCAGCCAGGAGTTTAGGAATTGATAGACAGACTTAGACAGGATTTACAAGATTTTTCAGGATGAACAAGATTCTTTCTTGTAAATCCTGTTCATCCTGTAATCCTGTTTACTGCTTCTCTTTGGGCACGAGCTCGACAGTTAACTTTTGCACGCCTCGTATTATCGTAACGGACACACGCTTCCCGATCCGCTCATCAGTCAACAACCTGTGCAGATCGTCTATCCCACGAATCGGAACCCCATCAAACTCAACCACCAGATCGCCCGCGAGCACTCCAGCTTCTTTTGCCGCGCTCGCCTCGCCATTAGTCTCAAACGAAACCACGAGGACTCCAGACTCGACCGGCAATTGGTAGAAGCGAACAATCCGTCGCGGTATCGGCACGTTCTGCCCGGCCAGGCCGATGTAACTGCGGCTGATCTTTCCGTCGCGAATCAATCGTCCCGCGACAAACTTCGCCGTATCGATCGACGTTGCAAAGCAGATTCCCTGCGCCGGAAGAATCATCGCCGTGTTCACTCCGATCACTTCGCCGCGCGAGTTGACAAGGGGCCCGCCCGAATTTCCCGGATTCAACGCCGCATCTGTCTGGATAACTCCGTCCATCAGCCGGCCCGATTGTGCTCGCAGCGAGCGTCCCAGCGCGCTCACCACACCGGCCGTCACCGTATACTGAAACCCGAACGGGTTTCCGATCGCGATCACAAGCTGGCCGACGCGAATCGAATGCGAATCGCCGAGCTCAGCGGGCACGAGATTCGGCGCCGTGATGCGAATCACTGCAAGATCCGTGTCGGGATCGTCGCCGATTAACTGTGCCTGGAAGCGCCGTCCGTCCATGAGTGTGACGTCGATCTTCGACGCGCCATGGACGACGTGACTGTTCGTCAGAATGAATCCGTCGGGCGTAAACACGAACCCCGAGCCGGTGCCGGTGATTTCATTCGGTCCCTGCCCACGTCGCTGACGTCCATTGGGAACACCTGTTACCTGAATATAAACAACCGAGGGACTAACTTTCTCCGCGGCTTCGATAACCGCGCGTGAATATGCGTCTAATAACCCTTCGTCTAAATCCTTGTCTGTTTCTTTCTCTACTGCGTACTGCATTTATATTTCTGGTTCTCCTATAACTCCGAATTATACGCCACGGATGACACGGATAAAAATCCGGATCTCATCAGTGCGATCCGTGGCACTTCTTATACTTTTTGCCGGACCCGCAGGGGCAGGGATCGTTGCGCCCGGGCGGCGGCGTCTCGTATCTGACGGTCGGATTCTTCAGCTCATCACCCGTCACGAACCGCCACTCTCGATTTTCTCGTTCGAACAGACTTCTTTCACGGTGCCGTTGGTCTTCCCCGTTCTGCGTAAACTGTGCCTCGAACGACACGAACGCCTTATTGTCGTTGACCTGTTTCGTATCGATGATTTCCAGTCCATGCCAATCCGATGTTTCGGACCACTCGCGAATGAAAGAAAGATCGATTTCTTTGCGCGTGCGTGTATGAGTCGAGGCAACGATGAAGTCGATGTCATGCGTCACAAACGCCGAATACCGGGCGCGCATCAGTTCTTCGGCCGTCTCACTTTCGCGCGCGCCTTTTATAATCGGCTCACAACACTCGGAGAAGAGAACGCCCGAACCGCACGGGCAGATTTCGTTATTTTCAGTCATAGGCCAAGCTTACACACTGGTGATA
>DASYFE010000014.1:0-17990 GCA_036498585.1 Pyrinomonadaceae bacterium
CTCAACTCTGTGGTATAGACGTGCAACCCCCACAGGCCAAAATTAAGGGTTTGCATGAGGAATTGTACTTCCCGAGGTATTCCATTTCTTGCCACCGCTGCGCTCGTCATGGCGTTGCTCGCCGTGAGTTGTCTGCCTACGCCGCCGGGTGAAAGCGGCGACATCACGATCACGCTCTACGGTTTTTCGATCATGAAAGAATCGCTCGAGAAGGCGATCTTTCCCGGCTTCACTGCAAAATGGAAACAGCAACACGGACAGACGGTGCAGTTTCAGTCGTCGTTCGCCGGTTCTGAGACCGTGACCAACCAGATTTTGCGCGGCGCCCCGGCGGAGATCGCGATTCTCTCGATCGAGCGCGACGTGCAGCGACTGCAAAAAGACGGTTTTGTGACTGCTGATTGGCATTCTTTGCCGGGAAAGGGAATCGTCAACAAGACGCCTTTCGTGATCATCGTGCGCCAGGGCAATCCGAAAGGGATTCATGATTTTCCAGATCTGGCGAAACCGGGAATCAGGTTGATCCATCCCGATCCGATCAGTTCGGGCGGCGCGCAGTGGTCAATACTCGCGATTTACGGATCGGAGTTGATGAAGTCGGCAACAAAGCCTGACGAAGCGGATAAGCCAAAGGCGCTGCAGACACTGCGCGCGGTTTGGAAGAACGTGATCTCAACGCCGGGATCGGCGCGCGAAGCACGAACGACTTTCGAGCTCGGCAACGGCGACGCGCTCATAACTTACGAGCTGGAAGGGTTGTTGATGAAAGAAGCGAAGGCTCCCATCGAAGTTGTGACGCCGCAGTCAACGATCTTCAGCGAGCATCCGGCGGTTGTGATCGACAAAAACATCACCGCGGCGAAGCGCCCGATAGTTGATGCGTTCATGCAGTATTTGTGGAGCGATGAAGCCCAGCAGGCGTTCGTCCAGTTTCATTTTTACTCGAGCACGAATGAGGCGTTCAATCAGGCGAACAAGGACTTTGGGCATATCGAGATGCCGTTCACGATCGAATATTTTCATGGCTGGGACAAAGCGTATCCCGAGGTGATCGAGGGAATCTTTCGCGACCAGGTGCAACGTAAGTAAGTTTAGACAGGATTTACAAGATGTTTCAGGATTTACATGTTAATCCTGAAACATCTTGTAAATCCTGTCTACCGACTGACATGAGTTCCATAGCTCCAGCGATGAGACATGTGCGTGGGTTCGATGTGGCGCGGCCGCTCAGTATCGGCATGCTCGTCTTTATGATGTTGCCTCTCGTGTTCCTGCCGCTCGCTTCGATCTTTATCTTCGGCACGAGTAATGGTCTCGATAAGTTCTGGGCCGCGCTGACTGCTCCCGAAGCGATATTCGCTCTCAAACTCTCGATGGCGACGAGCTTCTGGGCCACCGTCTTCAACGTCATCTTCGGTCTCTTCGCTGCTTACGTGTTATCGCGTTACAACTTCTGGGGACGTAACGCGCTCATCGTCACGATCTCGCTTCCCACCGCGATCCCAACCGCCGTCGCCGGCTTCGCACTACTGCTACTTTGGGGACCGTACGGCACGCTCGGACGTCTGTTCGCGCCGCATGGTTTTCAAATCATGTTCACGGCGTTTGCGATTATACTCGCGAACATCTTCGTGACGTTCCCGCTCGCGTTCGGCGTCATCAAGCCCGTGTTTGACACGATGAGTCACTCGCTTGAAGAAGCGTCAGCGACGATCGGCGCCACGCGCTGGCAAACGTTCTGGCACGTCACGCTGCCGTCTCTGCGCGGCGCGATTGTTTCCGGCGCGCTGCTGACGTTTGCGCGCGCGGTCGGTGAGTTTGGCTCGACGATCCTCGTGTCAGGAAACCTTGCGGGACGAACACAGACAGCGCCGCTATACATCTTCGCGAAGTTCAACGAGGGCCAGATCGAAGCGGCAAATGCGATCGCGATCGTGCTCGCGTTGTTTTCGTTTCTGATTTTCAGCGTGCTGTTCTTCGCGCGCGACTGGCTGGATGTCGACTGAGGCCAAATGGCGAAAGCGAAAGAAACATTGATCCCGAGACTAGAGGAGCCGGCGTCCAGCGCGCCGCCCTCGGCCGCTGCTGCGAGCGTGGTCGGGATCAGCAAACGCTTTGGCAAGGCCAGTGTGCTCGAAAACATCAGCTTCGACGTCGGTGAAGGTGAAGTGCTCGTGTTGCTCGGCGCGTCAGGCAGCGGCAAGACCACGATCCTGCGCATCATTGCCGGTCTGGAAATGCCGTACACGGGCAAAGTGATACTGCACGGTAAAGACGTCACCGAGCTGCCGGCGCGTGAAAGAGGCGTCGGCGTTATCTTCCAGTCGTACGCGCTGTTTCCGAAGATGACGGTCGAGAAGAACATCGGTTACGGTCTTCGTATTCGCAAGCGCAAACGCAAGGAGATTAAGGAAACGGTAAACGAGTTGTTGTCCCTCGTCCAACTCGAAGAGCACCGCAAGAAGTATCCTTCGCAGCTCTCGGGCGGGCAGCAGCAACGCGTCGCAATCGCCCGCACGCTTGCTTACAAACCGGAAGTTTTATTGTTCGACGAACCGTTCGGCGCACTCGACACACAGACTCGTGTTCACCTGCGTCGTGAGATACGTGCGCTTCTGAAAAAGGTGAACGTGCCCTCGATCTTCATCACGCACGATCAGGAAGAAGCGCTCGAGCTCGGCGATCGTGTCGCGGTGCTCAACGTGGGCCATATCGAACAGATCGGGACGCCGTTCGAGATCTATAATTATCCGGCAACAGAGTATGTGGCGACATTTCTCGGCGCGGCGAACGTTCTCGACGCAGTTGTACGAGAGGATTTTATCGAGGTGGGTTCGGCGCAAATTCCTGCGCCGACGTTGGACAAGACGAAGTTCAAGCCGGGCGATTGCGTGAAGATCGTCTTTCGACCTGAAGACGTGTCGTTGCATCGTGGAGATTTCGTGTGGTCTACTCACCCGCGCCTCGCGAACGCGGTTATCGAGGAGATCGCTTTCGTCGGCGCTTATGAAAGAGTGCGCCTGCAAATAGAAGCCGGACCGGAAGAGTGCAAAACAGATGAGACTCCTTTTTACCTGACCACCGAAACACCTGACCGGAAACCTACCAAATCGATCATTGCCACGCGGCCAAAGCCCGAAGCGAGTGCTACGCGCATGCACGTCGGCGAGCGCGTGGTGCTCGCACTAAGTTCATTCACAGTCTTGCCGCCGCAAGGCCCAAAAGGTGGAAATTGAGGCGAAGCGCGTGGGCCTGCCTCCTGCTGTTTGTGCTGACCGGTCTCGCATCGGCGCAGATTATCGATCGCACTGACAATCAGTTCTGGAGTGATGTCCAGGTCGCAGCGCCAGTCACAAAAAATTTCGATTTCAACATGCTCGGTACGCTGCGTGTCGGGCGTGATTTCAACCGGCCGGTTGACGAGCGTATCGGTGTCGGATTCACGTTCCGGTTCGGACCGCACCTGCAGATTACGCCGAACTATCTCTACATCGCGACACAGCCGATTCGTAACCGGCAACTGTGGGAGAGTCGTCTATCGCTACCCGTGACCTTGCGGTTCAATCTCGAGAAGTTTCGGATCAGCGATCGGAATACGTTTGAGCGGCGAATTCGAAATCCCGGGATCTCGTCAACGCGCTACCGTAATCGATTGCAGATCGAGCATCCGGTGGGACGGTCGGAGTGGGGGCTATCGTGGTTTGTAGCAGATGAAATTTTCTACGACTGGAGCGTCGATCGTTGGGTGCGCAATAGATTTAGTGTGGGTGGGAGTAAGGTGTTCAATAAGCACTTCACGCAGGATGTTTATTACCTGCGACAAAACGACGGTGTGAGCATCCCAGGCGATCTGAATGTGATCGGGACTATTTTGCGAGTGAAGTTATAGCGGCGGTATTAAACTCGCGCCGCACCGCATTGATGTTCGCGAACGGGAGAGCGCGCGCGTGGGTGCGGTTGGTGAGAAGGATGAAGACGCGTCTGCGGCTCGGATCGATCCAGACACACGTCCCTGTGAATCCGTTGTGACCGAAGCTGTCAGGCGGCAGATCCGCTCCGCCGGTTGAATCCTTCGTCGCCGCCAGTTGCCAACCGATCGAGCGCGCCTCTTCCAACCCCGGCGTCATGTTTTCCCGGAACAGCTTGCATGTCTCCGGCGCGAGCAGCGTCGTGGACTCACTCAGAAACTGCTGCGTCATCAGAAACGTTTCGCGCGCAGTCGAGAACAATCCGGCATGTCCCGCCGCGCCGCCTAAAAAGTAAGCATTTCCGTCGTGTACTTCGCCCCAGATCAGCCGCTGCCGCGAATTCGCATACTCGCCCGCACCCATTTGTTTACTCATGTCGCGCTCGTATGTGTTTCCGGTTTCGCATGCCGCAATGCCAGTCTGCAAAGCGATCTCCGGATTGAAGAACGTCTGTTGTAGCTTTAGCGGCTCGAAGATCTCATGCTTCGCCATGTCCGCGAGACGCTGATGCATCATGCGCTCCAACAAAATTCCCAGCGCGATGAATCCGAGATCGCTGTAGACGACACGCGTGCCCGGCTTGTACTCGAGATCGAGACTCGCAATCGCGCCTGCCGCTCGATCCGTCTGCTCCTCAGTTAGGATGTACAACGGTCTCCACGCGGGCAGACCCGACGTGTGCGTCAACAGCTCACGGATCGTGATCATCTGCTTGTCAGTGCGCTCAAACTCCGGCAGGTAGTGAGAAACGGAGCTATCGAGTGTTAATTCGCCGAGCTCGATGCGCCGCGCACACAGCAACGAGGTTACTAACGGCTTCGTAAGCGACGCGAGATCGTAGATCGTGTCGATCTTGTTTGCGAGGCGATACGGCTCGACTACGGAATGGCCCAGCGCATCCTCGTAGATGATCTGATCACGTTCGCCTACGAGATAAACAGCGGACGGAAACTCACCCGCCTCGATGTGCTGTTGCAGCAGCGCCGAAAGTTGCTCATTCCGAATCGGCATTTCAAATCCGTGTTATCTGTGGTTTCACTCCCGGATGTTCCGCGTGCTCACGGATTCTCTCGAGCGTTCGCAACGCGAGGCTCAACGCATTTCTTCCCTCGATTCCGGACACGGCGGGCGGTGCGCCATCACGCGCTGACTCGACAAATGAAACAATCTCCGCACGCAAAGGCTCAACGTCGATGATGTCGAGGTGCTTGACGTGAACGCCTGGCCACGAACCGCTCGCCGCCGGTGGCGCGAGACTGCTGATGTCCGCGCGCTTCGTCGTGTAATCGATCGCGATGTAATCGTGCGGCTGGAAGAAGCGCATCTTTCGAATCTTCTCCGTGCCGACGCGCGACGCCGTGATATTCGCCACCGCTCCTGACGAGAATTCGAGCCGCGCATTCGCCGCGTCGACCTTCGGCGTAAGGATGGCGATCCCCACCGCATGAATGTTTGTGACTTCAACGTCCTCGCCAACGAGCCACTGCACGATATCGAGATCGTGAATCATCAAGTCGAGCACGACGTCGATATCGAGCGAGCGCGCGGTGAACTGCCCAACGCGATGAATCTCGAAATAGACGGGTTTGCGTACGTGCGGCCGCAGCGCCACCATCGCCGGATTGAAACGTTCGAGATGTCCGACCTGAAGAATCGCGTTACCGCGTTTGGCGGCTTCGATCATTTGATCGGCTTCGTCGAGTGTGCGTGAGATCGGTTTTTCAACGAGCACGTGAATGCCGGCTTCGAGCAGGCCACATGCGATTTCGCAGTGTGCTTCAGTTGGGACAGCGACACTCGCGGCGTCGATGCGGCCGATCAGCTCGCGCCAGTTTGTGGTCCAGCCAGTTTCGCGTTCGGTACTGATGGAGCGCGCTGTTTGTTCGTTCAGATCGCAAACGGCGACGAATTGCGAGGCGCCTTCCGATGCGAGATCTGCGTGGATGCGAGCGTGTTGTCGCCCAAGACTGCCGACTCCGATGACTGCTGTGCGTAGCATTATGTGTTAAAACCTTAGCCAGGATTTACAAAGATTTTTCTGGATTGACATGTAAATCTTGTCTAATCTTGTGAATCCTGTAAACGACTAACTCGGAGTTCGAATATACTTGCATCCTTCAACGCTTGCCAAGCGAGTCTACATTTTCCTTTTCGCCATCATCATCGCGTTTTATCTTTACGGCCTCGGTAAACTGCCGTTGCTCGGTCCGGACGAGCCGCGCTACGCACAGGTGGCGCGCGAGATGTTTCTCACCGGCGATCTGATCACGCCCACACTCGGACATCACACGTGGTTTGAAAAGCCTGCGCTGCTTTACTGGATGATCGCGGGTTCGTTCAGAGTCTTTGGTGTGAATGAGTGGGCGGCGCGCTTTGGTCCGGCAATGTGTGGACTGCTGACAATCGCGGCCGTATGGTTTGTCGGACGCGAGATCGATCGCGAGGAGCCGCGCGGTTTTGCATTTTGGAGTGTCGTGGTGAGTGGCAGTTGTCTCGGTCTGATCGTGTTCTCACGTGCGACGGGTTTTGACGTTGTGATCACGATGACGACGACGTGGGCGCTCGCGTTTTTTCTTCTGCACGAGTTGCGCAACAAGCGATCGTTTTTGGCGGGGTTCTACGCGTTCGTCGGCTTGTCGTTGCTCGCGAAGGGACTCGTGGGGATCGTGATCCCGTTTGGCGTCGTTGGTTTGTTTTACGTTTTAAGACGCGCGTGGCCGTCACGGTCAGTGCTCGCGAGTGTGATCTGGGGAATGCCACTCGCCATCGCCGTGTCAGCAATTTGGTATGGCCCAGTTATCGCCCGGCACGGCTGGACGTTTATCGACGAGTTTTTTATACAGCATCACTTTGCGCGGTACGTGTCGAACAAGTACCACCATCCGCAGCCGATCTATTTCTATCCGGTAATCATCCTGATCCTCGCGCTGCCGTGGACGCCGTATCTCATCGCCGCGCTCGCCAAAGTGCGAGGTTGGAAGTGGCGCGGTGACGATCGTTTGAGCATCGTGCGCGTTTTCTCACTCGCGTGGTTGCTGTTGCCGGTCGTGTTCTTCTCGTTTTCCGGATCGAAGCTGCCGGGTTACGTCTTGCCTGTGATACCGGCTATCGCATTGCTCGTGAGCGATCGATTGACGCGGATCTTCAATCCAAGATGGCCGCTGATCATTGCGGGTGCTACGGTTGTTTTAGTGGTGATCCTGTTGAACTTCGGCGCGGCGAAATATGCGAATCGCGAGTCAGTGCGCGATCTTTTGTTGATGGCGGACGCGCGTGGCTATGCGGGCGCGCCGGTGCTCGCGCGGCGAAGTGTCGATCGATCGGCGGAGTTTTATGCGTACGGACGTGTTGTGTATCACCGTAATGGTGAGCCGGTCACGTTCGATGAGATTACTGTCGACGAGGCGCGTGAGCTTGGCAAAGTCGTAGTAATGATACCGGTTGAGTATGTAGAGAACGTGCGCGGAGTGTCGACGATTGAGATCATCGGAGACAATGGAAAGACGGCGGTGTTAGGTTGGAAGCCATAGACGTAGACAGGATTTACAAGATTTTTCAGGATTAACATGTCTATCCTGAAAAATCTTGTAAATCCTGTCTGTGTCTACCGTAGATTGCGTGCGAAAAACTCGATCACGACCCTGTCGTACGTCTCACCCTGCTCGCCCGTGACTGACGGCAATCCAAAACCACTCAACGGCAGATCAGTCCGCACGTCTACATTCCCCGCATTCGGAAAGCATTTCTGCAACGACGCAGTCGCATCACGCAGCGCCCCGGCGTCACTCCCGGAAAGCAGCATGACCTTCTGAACACGTATCTCACCCGCAAACTCACACGCACTTGTGGCGTCATAACCGCCAAGCATGTAAGCCTTCATCGCCACGCGCGAAGAGGTTTGGATCAACCCATTATCCAACCCGACACAGCTCGACACAGCAGTGCTGAGCAGATCGTTCGGCGACATCATCATCGAGTCGAGCACGAGCACCTTAACGAGTGGCTCATTGCGCGCTGCCTTCAGCGCACTGTACGCACCCAGCTCAACACCATAAACCCCAACACTTTCACCAACGAGCGTCTTCTGGCCTTCCGTTTTCAGACCTCGCAAAAACTGGATCGCGCCCCGCAAATCGTCTCCCTCGCGAACGCCGAGGGTGCTCGACCAGATGAGCGGGTTCTCACCGTGCCCGCGCAGGTCAGGCCAAAGGATCGTGAAGTTAGTCGTCTCGTTAATCTTGACGCCGAGATTGAACAACCACGAACGATCGCCACCGTATCGATGCAGCAACACGACTGCGGGCGCGCCCTCAGCGCCTTTCAACAGCCAGCCACGCGCACTTCGACCGTCGGCACTGGTCCATGTCTCGTCTGTGACCTTGATCGCGCGTCCACTAATTCTCGAAAACGACTCGGGGGTGACAACGTAAGGACGCTTCGTGGGACGGGTAACGCAGTAGACGACAAAAGAAAGCGCGCCCACGACAGCCAGCACGATCACCAGTGCTATTGGCAGGAAAGACTTGACCAGTCTTTTACCAATTCTTCGTCGGGGCGGCATCAGTGTGAGTGTCCTCGGATCGCTTCCATATAGTCTGACGGCGTGTTGATGTTAACAAAAAAACTTTCCGCCTGATCGAGATTCGTTAGCTCGTCGAATTTAACCCAGCGTGTGTTGACCGTGTCGAGCAGGTCCAGAGGCCTTCTGCGTCCCGCTTCGATCAGCTCGGTAGCGCGCTGCAGGCAGGGGTCAACACGATAAAGCGCGGCCAGCGGCTGCGGCCGTCCGTCCGGCTGAATGGCAATGACGGCATCATGGTCCAAACAGAAAGAAGCGAGAAACGAAAACAGCTCCGCAGTAACAAAAGGCAGATCGCAAGCGACGACGATGGCCCAATCGCTTTTGCACGCGGCGAGCGCAGCATGAATACCACCGAGCGCGCCCCACTGCGGATAGACGTCCGCCACCCGTGGGAAATTGGAACCGAGCCCGCCGACGAGCGTTACCGAGTCAGCAACCGATGACAGAGTTTCTGCAATTCGCTCGGTAAACGTTTGGCGTTCAATCAGCAACTGAGACTTATCGGTTCCCATTCTTCTGGATGCGCCGCCGGCGAGGATAAAGGCTTCCATATCGGACGGGATTATCCAGTAAATCTTGAGAATCCTGAAATCCTGTACGAAAATGCTGAAATCCTGTACCTTGGCAGGCGGAGGTTGTTAATGATTAGGTTTACCCGCTTTCTCCTTCTTAGTGCGATTTTGATTGCTGCCCTCTGTGCATTAAAGCCGAGCTTTGCCAATGCTCAGACTTTTTCGCCAAAAGCCCCTGAACTGTTTCCACTCGAAGACCTTCGTCCAGGCATGAAGGGAACAGCGCGGACCGTGTTCGCCGGCTCTGACACACAGGAATTTGGTGTCGAGGTTCTCGGCGTATTGCCGGGATTTCCGGGCCCACGACAGTCGGCAATCATCGCCAGATTGAGCGGCTCGAATGTGGAAAAGACAGGCGTGTTTGCGGGTATGTCCGGCTCGCCGGTTTACATCGACGGCAAGATCGTCGGCGCCATCGCGTTCAGTTTTCCTTTTTCGAAAGAGCCGATCGCGGGTATCACGCCGATCAAGCAGATGATCGACCTCTTCAACAAGGGGCCGGAAAATCTTAAAGGAAAAGAGCCGCGCGTCGTTTCGTTTTCACAGCTTGCGGGGACTGATTGGAAGCCGAACCTGCCTAAGCCGGCAGTCGGGTCAGTTTCACTTGTGGCGCCGGTTTCCGCCGGCTCGCCCCTCATGCCGTTGCTGGGTCAGCAAATGACGCCGATTGCGACGCCGCTCGTGTTCAGCGGGATCAGCCAGGAGTCACTCGCGGCATTCGCGCCACAGCTCGTCGCCAGTGGATTATTGCCGGTTTCAGGTGTTGGTGGGTCTGCTTCGATTACTCCACTTACCGAATTCAACGGCAACACATTCCCGCCGGGAAGCTCGATCAGCGTGCAGCTCGTGCGCGGCGATTATTCGCTTGCTGCCGCTGGCACGGTGACGTTGCGTGACGGCGATCGCATTTACGCTTTTGGTCACCCGTTTTTGAGTCTCGGCGCTTCAGACATGCCGATGTCGGAAGCTTCGGTCGTGACCGTCATCTCGAACATGAACAACTCGTTCAAGCTGGCGGTGCCGGGCCGGATGGTGGGGTCGATTTCGCAGGATCGTGCGTCGGGAATCTTTGGTTTGTTGGGTCAGGCGCCCAAGATGATCCCGGTTAAGGTCAATCTACACACGAGCCGCGACCGCACCGAAACCTATTCTTATGAGATCGCGAACGACTCGTTCCTGACGCCGTTGCTTTTGAACATCACGCTTTTCAACACCATAACTTCCAGCGAGCGAGCGCTGGGCGACTCGACGATCAGCGTGAAGGGCGAGATCAAAGTGAAAGGCCAGGACACGATTCAGGTCGATCGCCGGTTCTCGGCCAGTAATGCCGCTATTACGGCTGCGGGCTCAATCGCCGCGCCGGTCAGCTCGTTGTTGGCGAGCGGCTTTGACGACGTTCAACTCGACGGCATCACACTCGATATCGCTTCCACTGAAACGAAGTACGCGGGCACGCTCGAGCGCATCACGCTTGACCGCACCGAAGTGCGACGCGGCGAGAAGATCGAGGTTCAGGCTTACGTCCGGACCGAATCCGGCAAGCAGTTTGTGCAGCGCATTCCGATTCAGATTCCGGAGGATGCGGGGCTGGGACAGTTGCTCGTGTTTGTCGGTGATGGTGGTGCGTTGCAGGAAGGATCGTCGGCGAAAGCTTTTGTCCCGCAGGATCTCAGCCAGCTCGTGAAGGCGATTAATACCGTTAAGAAGAGCGATCGGCTTTATGTGAAGCTGTTTCGAATCACGAACGGTGCGGTGATCGGAACGAGCGAGCTGCCGAGTCTGCCGCCGTCGGTGGTGGCGACGCTGAACAGCGATCGCACTTCGGGTGGTTATACGCCGACAGTTTTGTCTCCCGTCTGGGAAACTGAGTTGCCACCAGCAGAGTTCGTGATCGCCGGACAACAACTGATCGCGATTGATGTCGTGAAGTAAAATTAGCTGCAGAGATAGAACAAGAAGAGGGGCTTGCCCCCGCCGTTGCTTGGATTCGACGAGCGGGGGCAAGCCCCTCTTCCTGACTTGTTCTATTTCTGACTGCCTTGTTCTCTCTGCGGCTTTAAATTCTTACCCTAGCTTTGCAAGCGCGTTGATTCTTTCCCTGAGCGCGCCCGCGAGCAGATCGACTTCCTCAGCCGAATAGTTCGCCGACCGGAACGCATCCTTGATCTGATCGTCACTCAGACGCTTCATCAGAGTACTCAACCAGCGCGCATCCGCGACCGTGAGCCCTTCGAAGAGCTTCTGGTTCTTGCCGCTGTAGCTGAAATCGATCACGTCGCCGTTTACCTTCTTGATGAACTCGGCTTTTACGTAATCCGGAACATCATTACGGCTACGCGAAATGATCCCGCCGGTCTTTCCAAACGTCGCACCGAGATCGCTGATGATGTAGCGCAACTCGCCGTCCCCGGTGGTGTCGCCGCGCATCGCGAGGATCTCGTTGTTATCGTCTTTCATGTCCCAGTTGTTGAGCATCACCATCAGGATCTTCAGACCGCGAAACTGGGGAGTGGTCTGGAAGAGATTGTTCTCCCACATCCAGTTTCCCCTGCGCTTCACGTCCGCCGGCCTGGCTTCGAGTCGAACGTTGTCGAACTCACCTTTGCCTTCGATTTTCAGGTGCGGAATGAGGTAAGCGATCTCGGTTTCGTAACCGAGCGCCCACAGCAAACGGTTCGCAGCCGTATCCGTTTGCGCTTCTTTACCGATCTTAGCGATCCACTCGTTGCCTTTGGCGTCCTTGACGCGATACTTCTTCGAATAGCCGCCCGATTTTTCTTCAATAAAGGTGATTGTGGTGATGTCGGGCTTCATCTCTTCGCCGCCAGCACCGAGGATTAGGTTGCGGGTCTCGAGATCGGCTGGGTCTTTCCACATTACCGGCTTGCCGGTGAGTTCTTTCTTTTCCTTTTTGTCCTTCTTCTCTTTGTCCTGAGCGTCGGCGGCAATGGGCAGCGCCAGCATCAGGACCAGTAAACAGACAGACCAATATCGCGATTTAGTACGAAACATGTTAATTGTCTCTCCCGCGTGTAGTTTTCTGGTACAAAAGCTCTGGGGTCGGGGGATTATAAAGCAAATAATTAGCCGCGGATAATCCGTCTTATCCGCGGCTAATTTTTTATGGATTTGGTGGGGTAGCGCCTTGAGGAGTTATCCACAGCTCCACGTGAAGCTGGTCTCGCTTCGGACCTTCGAGAGTCTTGATACGGCTCTGATCAATGCCGCGAGAGTGAACGAGATATTCGATCACACGACCGAAGTGATCCTGGACCTCCGCCCGTTTACTCGTTCGTCCCGGATAAACGATCACGTAGCCTGTTGCGGTTGGATCGTTCTGTAGCTCGATAACGTAGTTGTCGAGTCGCGCTTTCTCGTCGTTACGAGAAATATCGGGAAACTCGTCGAACTTGCGGCCCACTGGCCTTGGCAGCGGAATGGAGACGGCACAGTCAGCCGCACACTCGAGCGTGTAGCCGCCCATCGATAGCGACGCGCGGACAGTCTGTCCTGCCAGTCCCTTGGTATCGACCTTGATCGTGTCTGTCCCCTGACCTTCGATAATCGTGCCTGCGGAAACCGTCCAGTTGTAAACAGGAGTGATGTTCGCCGGTACACCGCCTGAATAGCGTGACGTGAAGGTCAATGGCTGATCGAGCGCGACGTTCGTCGGGCAGGAGATCTCGATGGCCGGACAAACAGGTCTGACTTCAGCACATGGATTCACGAGCACGCTTACTGACGAGAACGCCTGGCACGTTCCGTCGGTGCCGGAGCTCACAATGTCGAGCGATGCTTTGTGATAGCCGGGTTTCAGTCCTGCGAGGTTCCAGGTCACGATCGGACCTTCACCGCTAATCACACCATCATCCGTGGTCCACTTGTACTTAATCGGGTTACCGTTCGGCGAAACTGCTTTTGCGGTCAGTTGCACTTGAGGAGCGCCGTTGTTATCGCAGGCGCGCACAATGTTCGCATCCGAAGTTAAGCTGAGGGTAAGGGGAGTGTTGGCCGCCGAAACGGCCTGTGGTTTCTGGGCAAAGACGTTGGCTGCGGATAGGATAACGACGACCAGGGCAATTGGCGCGGCTTTCCTTCTGGGCCTTTTGGGATATCTAAACATTTGCACTCCTTGATTTAGCTTTTGTTAGGAGAAATTCGCAATTCGTTGGAATTTCCACCGGGTTGTTTGACTACCTACCCCTATTGGCGTTAGATAAGTCACTGCTTTCCCCAACCTACATGCTTTCAGCAGAGGCGAGTTTTTACAGGATGAGATCGATTCTCGTAATCTGCGCCGTGTGGCTGACGGTTTTCGCCACCGGTTGCAAGCGCAGCGGTCAGCAAAGCACGAATAATAGTGCCGGACCATCGCAGGTGTCCAATAGTTTGCCGGAGGACCGGACGCGCGCGCGCGCCCAGCTCGACAAGGGCAAGGAGCTCTACCGCAACGATCAGGACGCTGAGGCGGTTTTGGCGTTCCAGGAAGCGATGCGGCTCGATCCGGACCTGGCCGAGGCCCATTTCCGCCTCGCGCTCGGGTATGAGTCACTCGGCAAGCGCGAAGAGGCCGAAGCGGAGTACAAGAAGGCAGTCGGGGCTTACAAGAAATACTTCGAGGAACATGAAGACGACGCCGAGGCCCATTATGCGCTCGGGCAGGTTTATGCGAATCTTGGGCAATTCAGCGAGGCTATTCGCGAGTATCGGGCGGCGACGAAGCTGAAAGAGGACGATCCGGATATGTTCTACGATCTGGGTGTTGCTTATACGAAGCTGGCGCAGTACGACGCTGCTGCCGCGGCGTTTTCCAAGTCTCTGGAGATCGATCCGGATTACTACCGCGCGCAGGATGGGTTGGACGAGGCGAAGGAAGGCATCAAGCGCATACGCACCGGGCGTAAGCACAATGAGGATTTACTAAAGAAGCAGCAAAAGGAAGAGGAGTTGAAGAAAGCCGGCGGCGTGGCTTCGCCGACTCCGAAAGGATTTTAGATGGCTACCTACACACCACCACCATATTTCCCGCAGGGTTCACTGGCGCCACCGGACAAAACCCGGTATCGGAAGTTCAAACTGTTGATGACGTTGTTGGCGCTGGTTATTCTGGGCGTGATTGGGGCGGTTGGGTTTGGCGTGTGGTACCTGATTCGGTCGGTGGTTTAGACAGGATGACAGGATTTTTCAGGATGAACATGTAAATCCTGTGGAATATTGTAAATCCTGTCTGACTGCGCTTGACACCGGACGCTCTCATCTTTATAGTCTCCCGTTTCGGGCCAAGGTGTCTGAAGCAAACAAAGCAACGTCCGGTTGGTTCTGTAGGTGTGGAGGCGTTGCTCGACCAGTGTTAACGGTCGTTTGACAGTTATTGTGGCGTAACGGTAAGAGTCGCGGCTGCTCGCAGTCGTTCCAACGCTTACTCGCGCGGAAAGGAAACTTCTCGCCCTTATGCGACGCCACAGAAAAGTTTCGGCTTGAGGGAAGCCACGATCCACGCCCGCCGCTGACGAAGCGAAAATCAGAACGTCCCTATTTAACTTAATTTCTTTAACAGGGCAGCCGCCTGCGCTGACTGCCGGACAAGTTCCGGAAAGAGGTAGGCAGGGGGCCTCTTGCGCGCGTAACGCGCTCGCATTAAACGAGGAAAACAGTGCCGACGATTAATCAGCTTGTTCGCAAAGGCCGCCAGCAGGTGAAGTACAAAACGGCCAGTCCCGCGCTCCAAAGCTCCCCGCAGAAGCGTGGTGTCTGTACCCGTGTTTACACGCAAACGCCGAAGAAACCGAACTCAGCGCTCCGCAAAGTCGCTCGCGTGCGCCTGACCAACGGTATCGAGGTGACGACTTACATTCCCGGCGTCGGCCACAACTTGCAGGAGCACTCGATTGTCCTGATCAGAGGAGGCCGCGTGAAGGACCTTCCCGGCGTCCGCTATCACGTGATTCGCGGCACGCTCGACTCGGTCGGTGTCGCCGATCGCAAACAGGGACGCTCGAAGTATGGAGCGAAACGGCCCAAAGCCAGCGCTAAGTAACGAGAGAACGATATGCCAAGACGACGAGTAGCCGAACGACGCGAAGTACTTCCCGATCCTGTCTACAGCAGCCCTTTGGTGACGAAGTTCATCAGCGGCGTGATGTGGGAAGGCAAAAAGAGTGTGGCCGAGAGCATTTTCTACAATGCGATGCGGCAGATCGGCGACAAGACGGGCGAAGAGCCTTTGAAGGTGTTCAAACGGGCGATCGATAACGTGAAGCCCACGGTTGAAGTGAAGTCGAGACGCGTCGGCGGTTCGACCTATCAAGTGCCAATCGAGGTACACCAGGAAAGACGCGGCGCCCTGGCAATTCGCTGGATCGTCTCCTACGCGCGCGGCCGCGGTGAAAAGACGATGACCGATCGTCTGGCGGCTGAGATTCTCGACGCGGCAAACAACCGCGGCAATGCGGTGAAGAAGAAGGAAGACACGCACCGCATGGCGGACGCTAACAAAGCATTCGCGCATTACAAGTGGTAATAAGACCTATATGACCTATAGGTCCTATAGGAATTAAGAAAATGGCTAAGCACGATTTAAACAAGTTCAGGAATATCGGCATCATGGCCCACATCGATGCCGGTAAGACCACCACCACCGAACGCATCCTTTATTACACGGGCATCACGCACAAGATTGGCGAGGTGCACGAGGGTACGGCGACGATGGACTGGATGGAGCAGGAGCAGGAGCGCGGTATCACCATTACCAGCGCTGCAACCACCTGTTTCTGGGAAAGAAACGGCGTCGATCATCGCATCAACATCATCGACACTCCGGGCCACGTTGACTTTACGATGGAAGTGGAGCGTTCGCTGCGCGTGCTCGACGGCGCTGTCGCTGTGTTTGACGGTGTTGCAGGCGTAGAGCCGCAGTCAGAGACTGTCTGGCGCCAGGCTGACAAGTACGGCGTCCCGCGCATTTGCTTTATCAACAAGCTCGATCGCGCAGGCGCTTCGTTCGACCGTTCATTCGAATCGATCATCACCCGTCTCGGCGCAAACCCGGTCGCACTTCAGATTCCGATCGGTCTCGAGGACCAGCTCAAAGGCGTCGTCGATCTGATCGCGATGAAGGGCTTGCTCTGGAAAGACGAGAGTAAAGGCGCCGAATACGAAGTCACTGACATTCCGGAAGATCTCAAAGAGGCCGCAGCCGCTGCGCGCGAGAAGCTGATCGAAGCTGTCGCGAGCATCGACGACGACTTGATGCACAAGTATCTCGAAGGCGAAGAGATCTCAGAGACTGAGATTCGCGCAGCTCTACGCGCCGGAACGATTAGTCTGAAACTCGTGCCGGTTGTTACCGGTTCGGCGTTCAAGAACAAAGGCGTGCAGACACTGCTAGACGCTGTCGTCGACTATCTGCCGTCGCCGCTCGATGTGCCGCCGGTTGAAGGCATGAATCCCAAAACGGACGAGATGGAAGCTCGTCCGGCAGAAGCTTCTGCGCCGTTTGCCGGCCTGGTCTTCAAGATAATGGCGGACAAGCACCTCGGCCAGTTGTCGTTTGTGCGAATTTACAGCGGCACCATTAAGGCTGGTTCGTACGCCTACAACCCAGTCAAGGGTAGTAGGGAGCGCGTCGGCAGGTTGATGCGGATGCACGCCAACAAACGCGAAGACATTGAAGACGCGAGCGCGGGCGAGATTATCGCCATCGGCGGTATGAAGCAGGTAACCACCGGGGATACGGTTTGTGACGAGACCAAGCCCATCATCCTCGAGAAGATGGAATTTCCGGCGCCTGTTATCCGCGTTGCAGTCGAGCCGAAGACGCGTCAGGACCAGGACAAACTTGGCGTGGCGTTGAACCGCCTGGCCCAGGAAGATCCGTCGTTCAATGTTTCGACCGATCAGGAAACCGGACAGACGATCATCGCCGGCATGGGCGAGCTGCACCTCGAGATCATCGTCGATCGCATGAAGCGTGAGTTTGGTGTCGAGGCGAACGTCGGCAAGCCGCAGGTGGCTTATCGCGAGACGATCACGCAGCCGGCGCCCGGCAAGGAAGTCTACAAGAAGCAGACTGGCGGCCGTGGTCAGTTCGGACACGTGGAGATCGAGATTGAGCCGGCTCCGGGCGAGGGGTTTGTTTTCGAGAACAAGATTACAGGCGGCGCGATTCCCAAGGAGTACATCAGGCCGGTCGAGAACGGCATTAAAGACGCGATGGAGCGTGGCTTCCTCGCCGGCTATGAGCTGGTGGACATCAAGGTGCGCCTGGTGTTTGGAAGCTATCACGAAGTCGACTCGGATGAGCGCTCGTTCCACATCGCTGGTTCGCTCGCGTTTCAGGACGCAGTGCGAAAGGCGAAGCCGGTATTGCTCGAGCCCATCATGCGCATTGAAGTTGTCACTCCTGATGACTACATGGGTGCGGTAAACGGCGACTTGATGCGGCGACGCGGGCAAATTGAAAAGACTGAGCCTCGACCCGGCGGCGCGCAGGTGATCACGGCGTTTGTGCCGCTTTCTGAGATGTTTGGTTACACGACGGACTTACGCTCGGCGACCCAGGGTCGCGCGACCTCAACCATGCACTTCGAGCGCTATGATCAGGCGCCGAAGAATGTTGCGGAGGAGGTCATTGCGAAGGTCCAGGGGGTTGCAAAATAGCGGCGTAGAGTTGGCACAGGCCTTACACGGTCTGTGCCTTTTCTTTTTAACTGGAACTACACGGGGATAAAAAGATGTCGAAGGAAAAATTTGACCGTTCGAAGCCGCACGTGAACATCGGGACGATTGGGCACGTGGATCACGGGAAGACGACGTTGACGGCAGCGATCACGAAAGTTTTGGCGAAGAATAATCCGAAAGTGCAGTTTG
>DASYFE010000015.1:0-2195 GCA_036498585.1 Pyrinomonadaceae bacterium
AGAAAAAGACTGCAGCCCAATTCCTTGAGGACGGTCGTCGCGTCGTGCCAGCGGACGCCGTGCGCAATGTTATTTACCAGATCGCTCGCAACCCCTTCCTTGGTGCGTATGGCTCGCGCGTTCACATTTCCGACGTAAATCATTTGCGGCGTTGTCAGATTCATTGAGGACACTCGCTTTCTCAGAAGATCTGCAACAGGCTGGAGTAAAAGGCAGTGCGACGGAACGGAAACATGCAGGCGCACGGCTTTGCTGGCGCCTTGGCGGAGAGCTTCGCCCAACACCTGATCCATCCCCGCGTACGAACCGGCAATGACAATCTGGCGTGGTGCATTGATGTTTCCGACGAACACCGGGTCGTGGATCAAGGTCACAGCCTGCACGATTTTCGTGACCTGAGATTCGTTCAGCCCCACGATAGCGGACAGACCGTAGCCTTTCGGGTAGAGCTTCAACATCTGCTCTGCTCGTAGCCTCACCAGCTCGACCGCATCCCGCAATGAAAGAACACCAGCAGTAACAGCTGCGGCAAATGCGCCGACGGAGAGACCGGAAACCGCCACGGGCTCGACGTCTTGCTTTATGAGCGCGCGCGCAGTAGCAACTCCCGCCGCGAGTAACGCGATCTGCACGGGGACGGTAAATTCGAGACTGTGTTCCGTGTCGAGAGCGCGCACGTCCGAGTGAAGCTCGTCGCTGACTTCGTCGAGAGTGAGGACGACCGCCGGATGATTGAGTAAGTGGTGCAACATTCCTGGAGACTGCGAGCCCTGCCCAGGAAAGATAAACGCGGTGCTCACGAGGCGGCCTGTTGCATACTCGTTACGTCACCGGCCGTAGACCACGGATCGCGTCCAAGTCGCACGCCATCCTTGTAACGTAATAAAATTTCCGAAGAGCCCGCGATTACATACTCCTCGAGAGAAAAACCGCACACCGGCGTTTCGACACGCACATCGACCTTTGCTTCCGATCGAATAGTTCGATCAAAAAGCCACCGAGCGTAGTCAATCGTAATTCTCTGAGACGTTCGAATTACAACGTCGAGATCGCTTGCTTCCGTCGCGACGGGACGCCCAGTGGCTAGCTCGAATCCAATGCTCCCAACCGGACCCCACGGTAACGCAAGTTCCGCCCACCTCTCGCTCATCTCTCGTAGAACTTTCAACGCAGGCGTTCGGGGGATCGAGTTCGACGCATGACTGTAAATGAGTAGTTCCTCAGGCCTAACGACCTTCTTTATTAGGCGCTCGCCGCAAAAACCGGCCCAGCGCTCGCTTCGCATGGCACCTCGAACGCCGATCGCGATTTGGCCAACCGGCGCTTGACCCCGGCGAACAACCACCCATGGGCAGGAGATGAGCGCCTCTCTTACCCAGGCCGGTTGAGGGACGCCATCCGCAATGAGGGCATGGGCGTCGATCTGAAGTAGATCGTGCACCTGCGGAGCGTCGATTTCTAAACGCTTCATCTGTCAACGAGGCCCCTAACCAATACAGTTCACGATCACGATCCATGCGGCCAGTGTGCCGACGCCGATCACGTAGGAAGCTATTAATCCCGAGCTTGCGAGCTTCGGACTTGAACCGAAGTCTTTGCCAAAAACAACGCCGAAGAAACCACAGGGAATGGCGCTGATCAGAGTGACGTAGCGCGTCTGTTCAATGCTAAGATGAATCAGCATGGCAATCCCAAGAGCAAGCGCCGGCTGGAGCGCGTTCTTCAGGAATACTGCGATTAGCGTGTTTCCGCCGAGCTCGAACTTGTGAGCCGAGACGACTAGGCCGGTAAGGACGAGAGCCGAACCGTCAGCAGCTGACCCCATGACAGCGAGAGATCGATTCATAAAAGAAGGAAGGTTTAAGCCTGCGCAAGAGAATGCCAGTCCGAGTAGCGGTGCCCAGACGATAGGCCTCTTGAAGGAATCAATCAGCGACACGCCGACGTGCCGCAGTGCGGAACCGCGAGCGGAACCCATCCGACTTTGTTCAAGAATTGCCAGCGTGATCGGAGAAACAGTGATGGAACCGATCGCGAGCGCCGTGGCTACAGTGACCGTGGATCGCGAACCGAAGACCGAGGCGAGCAACGGCAAGCCGACAGCAGCCGAGTTTGGAAAAGCAACAGTCAGCGCGACGACGGCACTGTCGGATGGGTTTAGATTTTCTCGCCGGCGAGTCCACCAGAAGCTGATC
>DASYFE010000016.1:0-9815 GCA_036498585.1 Pyrinomonadaceae bacterium
CGTGCCTGCCAAGAAGGACATGGTGATCTCCTCTGTCTGTTTTGGTCGTTTGGCAACGTTATCTTAACAGTCAGCAGTTCATCGCCATGTCTTTTCTTTTTTCAAAAAGCTACTCCACCAAGGAGTTTTGCAAGAGGCTCAATCATGTCTAAAACCTACTTCGAGATATGCGCCAGCAGCTTCTCAATGTATTTGCCCATCACGTCGACCTCGAGGTTCACGTCGTCGCCGGGCTTGAGGTGCGAGAGATTGGTAACTTCCCACGTCTTCGGGATGATGGCGATTTCGAAGTATTCGTCGGTCAGGCCGGCGATTGTCAGGCTGATTCCTTCGACCGCTACCGAGCCTTTGAAGACGAGATAACGCGCAATTTCTTGCGGGTATTTGATTCTCAAAGTCCACGACTCGCCGTGATCCTCGACGCCGGCGAATTGCCCGCGCGCGTCGACGTGTCCCTGGACGATGTGGCCGCCGAGTCGGGTTGCGGGAGTGACGGCGCGTTCGAGATTCACGGGCGCGCCGGGGCTCAGGCGGCCTAGTGTCGATCGCGACAACGTCTCGCGCGAGACGTCAGCCGCAAACGAATCCGGGTGGATATCAAGCGCCGTCAGGCACACACCGTTGACGGAGATCGAGTCGCCGTGGTTCGTGCCTTCGGTGACGGTGCTCGCGGCGATCACGATTCGTGCATTCTCACCACGCTCTTCGATACTGCGCACGCTGCCAAGTTCTTCGATGATTCCGGTAAACATCGCTAATTAATTCTGCTCATCATCTCTTGGAAAACTTCGTCGATGTTCTTGCCTGTCGAGTCGATGACGATCGCGTCGTCGGCAACTTTCAAGGGCGAATCGGCGCGTGATGAGTCGCGCCGATCGCGCTCGATCATGTCTGCGAGCGTCTCAGCAAATGTCGCCGACGAGGACCCAGTGATCTGATCTTCTTTGTAACGACGCTCAGCACGCTCCTCCGGAGCTGCGGTTAGAAAAAACTTAACGTCAGCATCGGGAAAAACTACCGTTCCGATATCGCGGCCGTTCAGCACCGCACCTCGTTTACCGATCGCTCGTTGCCTCGCGACCATCGCGCGCCTTACGCCCGGAATAGTTGAAACGACTGACGACATCTCGGTTACGCTTTCCGTCCGAATCTTCTCAGTGACGTCGTGGCCGTTGAGCAACACGGAGAGCGAATCGGGATCGCCCCTTAGATCGATCTCAATCTCTTGTGCGAGCGCAGTAACTGCCTCCTTGTCGGCTGGATCGATCTCGGCATCAATCACAGCGAGCGCCACCGCCCGATACATCGAACCTGTGTCGATGTAAAGCAGCTTCAGCGCACGCGCCAGCATGCGACCCAGCGTCGACTTGCCTGAGCCTGATGGACCGTCAATCGCGATGATCATATACAGAACCGAGCGCGGTAGCGCCGGGTAAAATTCGGTTCAGCGTCATAACTGGGAAGTTGACCCGGCGCTACCGCGCTCGGTTCTGCGCGCTGTGGCGTCCCAGTCTAGACAAACGCCGCGAACACTTCGTTTGATAACAAAGCGCCCGTGCGTGTCAATCTAATCAAGTCGCCGTCCAGCTCAACCAGACCGGCTTTGCAAAACCGATCGAGATCGTCCGCGTGCTCGTCACGCAAATCGACGCCAAACAATTCGCGATAACGACGCAGATCGACGCCCTGCATCAATCGCAGGCCGAGAAACACCGCTTCCGCACGAACATCCGTCGAGCTCAGCTGCTGCTCTTCAATCACCGGCGACGCACCACTCTCAACCATCTCGACGTATTTCAAAACGTCACGCTGATTAGACCAACGCCGTGCGTCACCGTCGTAAGAATGCGACGAACAACCAAAACCGTAATAAGGCGTGGCGGTCCAGTATTTGACGTTGTGTCGCGAATGAAAACCGGGCCGGCACAGATTCGAGATCTCGTAATGCTCGTAACCAGCTATCACAGCCTGCTCGAGCATCCACTCGTACATCACGCCCGCCAGATCGTCATCAGGCTGCGGCTGAATCCCACGTTGAATGTGTTCGGCGAGCGGCGTCCCTGAATGGACCTCGAGCAAATAGAACGAGAGGTGTTCGGGAGCGAGTTCGAGCGCCTGTTTGATATTTCGCCGCCAGCCCTCGAGTGTTTGACCGGGCAGTCCTGCGATCAAATCAAAACTTACATTCGCAAAACCAGCCTCGCGCAGATTAGCGAAAGTCCTCAATGTATCCGCGGAATTGTGCGAGCGACCGAGTTTTGCGAGCTCGGCGTCGTCGAAAGTCTGCGCACCAAAACTGGCCCGGTTAACTCCCAAACTCCGAAACGCGCGCAGCTTCTCGGGCGTGGCGCTTCCCGGATTTATCTCGAGAGTGATCTCTGAACCAGCTATGATCTTAAACCGTTCATACAAACTCGCGAGAATGCGTTCGAGTTGGGCCGGCGCCAGCAATGACGGCGTGCCACCACCAAAATAAATTGTGTCAACAACCTCACCGGCATATTGCGAGCCCCTCATCTCATTAATTAATCCTTGAACATAACGCTCCGCGAGCTCGCTTTGATAAAGACCAGTGGCGAAGTCGCAATAGGAACAACGCGAGCTACAAAACGGAATATGTACGTAGAGACCTGCGGCTGACATTTTTTTGCCCCGATAATAGCACGCGTGTGTATTAATTCATTTCCCGCCCGCCGTATCGTGTCAGAACTCTTCACGACACTCTCTGTTGCAATGAGCACGATTTATTGCGTAGTCGTAAATGGCACGCAGGTTGATTAGGTCAAAAACAGCTACTAACCATCGAACATGGGAGGATAGACAAAGATGGCAGATAACATAATGAAGGACGACGAGCTACAGAGAAACATGGGTGGTGCTGGTCATGACGAGGGCCAGAAAGGTGGTCAGCAATCGCCAGGACGCTCCGGCCAGGGTCAGCAAGGTGGCCAGCAGGCTGGTGGCAGCCAGCAGAAATCAAACTACGGTAGTGGACAAAATAAGGACGATATGGAAGACGACGATCTCGGCGCCGGCAATGCACAGACTGGCGGACAGAATCGCGGCGGCCAGAATCGCTAATTTGTAATTACTCTCTTCTTTTCTGCTTTGAGCACGGACGTCATGCGCCGTGCTCATTTTTTTATGCGCAGTTGTCGACAGGATTTACAAGATTTTTCAGGATTGACAGGTTCTATCTTGTTAATCTTGTCATCGTTTCTTGTTAATCCTGTCTAAGCTACCGTTACCACTAATGGCGCCGCGGGATACGCGTTCGGCTTCAGCCATCACTCGCAACAAGTTCTCACCAAGTACCTTCCTGATGTCTGCTTCACTGTAACCGCGCTTGAGCAGCTCGTACGTGATGTTCGGCAACATCGAAACATCCTGCGCGCCTTCGGGCATGTCGTTCGCACCGTCAAAATCCGCACCGATACCGACGTGATCGATGCCTGCAACCTTCACGATGTGATCGATGTGATCGATCAACTTCGAGATCGGCAACGGCGGCAACGGATTCGCCGCTTCGAGTTTGTCGCTCTCTTCGGCGCGCCGCTCAGGATCGTCTTTGTACTTCTCGTCGATTGCATCCTGCTGCGATTTGAGTCGCTTGTCGCGCTCGGCGCTCTGCGGTGCAACTGTCTTCTCGTCAACAAACACGCTGTAGAAATTAACCTGGACCACACCCCCATTCTTCGCGATCCGCTTCAACACATCGTCGGGGATGTTTCGCGGGACATTGCTGAGCGCGCGCGCCGACGAATGCGACGCGATGACCGGCGCGCTGGACACATCGAGCACGTCGTTCATCGTGTCATCGGAAACGTGCGATATGTCAACGAGCATTCCCAGGCGGTTCATCTCGCGCACGACTTCCTTGCCGAAATCGCTCAGTCCGTTGTGCTTCTTCGGAGGGCGATTGGCGTCGGCCCAGTTGTTCGTGTTGTTCCAGGTGAGCGTCATGTAGCGAACGCCGAGGCGGTAAAACTCGCGCAATGTCGGCAGTGAATCTTCAATCGCGTGCCCGCCTTCGATCCCCATCAGCGCGGCGATCTTTCCGGTGCGTTTCGCGCGGCGAATGTCGGCGACTGAGGTCGCGATCATCAGGTCTCGCGGATGTCGCTCGACGGCGCGATAGACGGAGTCGATCATGTCTAAAGTGCGACGCGCTGAGCCGCCGTGTTCGACGTACCAGGGTTTGACGTAGAGCGAGAAGAACTCGGCGGTCAGACCGCCTTTCTTCATCCGTTCGATGTTGGTTTTGTAGGGCGCCGGTGGCTCGCCACTCAGATCGAAGTCGTCGTTGGTCATCGGCGTGGTCACGTCGTTGTGCGTGTCGACGACGATGGCGCGTCGTTGGATTTGCAGTGCGCGTTGCCAAAGTCCCTCATCGCGTGTCTGGGCGGCGACGGGAATTACTGTGAGCAGACTTAAAAGAATTAATGTGGGCAGTCTCATCAAGTCACCTTTCAATGGAACTTTATAACGCCGGGAAGCACAGAACCGAGCGCGGTAGCGCCGGGTCAACGTGATTTTAGCGCGCCTTTTGTCGAGTTTGACCCGGCGCTACCGCGCTCGGTTCTGTTATCATCACCCGTCATGTCAATCCTGATTGCTGAAGATAACATGGCCCAGCGCCATTACCTCCGTGAGATTCTCGAAAAGGAGTTTCCCACGCACGTGCCCATCTTCGAAGCGGGCGACGGCGAGGAGACCGTGAAAATCGCCCTCGACCAGAAACCGGACGTCTGCATCCTCGACATCCAGATGCCTAAGCTCTCAGGCGTGAAGGCCGCGCGCGCGATCTGGCGCGACTTCCCAACCGCGCGCATCATCTTCTGGACGCAGTTTCCACACGAGATCTACATCAACGAGATTCGCAAGATCGTGAAGTCTGTAGACCCGCCGCCGGCCTACGGCTTCATTCATAAGAACAATCCGGAGTCGAGGTTTCTACGTTTCGTCGCCGCCGTGCTCGAAGACGGCGCTGACATGATCGATCCAGCGTTCAAAGATTCATTCAAGCGACCGCTGTTGACGGAGTTTGAAGCCGAAGCACTCTATTACCTGGCGCTCGGTCTTTCAAACTGGGCCATCGCTCGCAAGTGTTCGTTGAGTTTGCGTGGAGTCGAAAGCCGGCTCGCGACGCTTTATGAGAAGCTTTTTATATCGGTCGCTGAAGGCACGGACATGGAGGCGTACGAGAAGCTCGCCTACAACATTCGCACACGCGCATTCTTCGAAGCACTGCGACGCGGACTGCTAAACAGCGACGAGCTCGAGAAAGCCGCGACCGATCTCGAAGCGTGGATCCAGAAAGATCAGAAACGTTTCAACGAAGAGCAGAAACGAGAAGCCGCCTCGAAGAAGAGATGAGGCCACAAAAAGGCACAAAAGTCACAAAATGGGTTTATCTAATCGTTTGTGCTTTTTGTGCCTTTTTGTGGCTAAGCTCTGGTTCTGGAGCGCAGACAGAGCCACAACCGCAGGCGTCGCCGTCGCCATCACCTTCACCGTCTCCATCGCCATCGCCAACCCCGATCACAGGACTGCATCAGTGGGGCGCAGTCACGCTTTTTCACGGCCTGCCGTCCGATCGCGTTCGCGCGATTGCACAGACGTCTGACGGCGCGATGTGGTTCGGCACGGAAACCGGTCTCGCAAGGTTCGACGGGCGCAGAACACAGTCCATCAACGATCGCGCACTGCCGACTCCCGTTCGCATCCTCGCGCTGCAAACCGACAAAGACGGCGCGATGTGGATCGGCACTGACGCCGGCGCAGTACGTTACGACGCCGGTGAGTTCCTGAAAGTAAACGAGACCTCGGGCCAGGCGATCACCGCGATCGCCGCCGATCAGTCAGGCGCAGTGTTCATGTCCAGCGAACAAGGCCGCGTTTACGAAAGTCGTGCGACGAGCCGCGTGATCGAGACACGCGAACTGGTTAACCGCCCGCTCGAAAGCAGCGATCGCGATCACCCGGGTTTGCTGCCAATCACCAGTATCAACGTCGTGAACGGCCGCATATTCATCGGCACGCTTAGCCGCGGCGTTTTGGAAATCGCGAACGGCGCGGCGAAGGAAATTCAGATGAAACCCGTCGCGTTCTTCATCAACGCACTCGACCGCGATCGCGAGGGCAAACTCTGGATCGGAGCCCGTACGAAAAAAGAAGAGCCGGGAATACTGGCCGGCGACGAGCTTCCGAATCTGAAACGTCTCGAAGCTCCGACTGGCCCAGTGATGACGCTTAAGCGGATCGAAGACGAGATGTGGGTGGGCACTGACGGCCGTGGCGTTTTTCGAATCTCGAACACGAAGACGCAACGGCTCACATTTGATGGAACTGCCGGTGGCTTGCGCTCGGATCACGTCTACGCGATTTTTGCGGATCGCGAAGGCGTTATCTGGTTTGGGACCGATCGCGGCGTCTGTCGTTACGATCCGCACGCCGCTCGCGTCGAAACGGTCGGCAGTTCCGAATCAAACTTCATCAGATCGCTCTTTCAAACGAGTGGCGGCCGATCGGTTGCGGGCACCAATCGCGGACTCTTCGTTTACGACGATGAAACCGCGACCTGGAACGCTGTCCCGGCCCTCGGACGCAACGTCATTTATGCGATCGCGGAAGACAAGTCACAGCGGCTCCTGATCGCTTCGGCGAGCGGTTTCTACGTCGCTCCGAAACAGTCCTCGCGTCTCGAGGAGCAATCGTTTACGCGCGTCGAAACCGGCTCGGGCGCTCCTGACACGACCGGCAGCATTCGCGCGATCGCCCAATTTCACGGCGCGACTTATTTCGCGATCTTTGGCCGCGGCATCGATCGTCTGGACGGCGGGCGCAGCAGTCTGACGTGGCCCAACACCGCCGGCACCGCGCGCGAAGTGTTGAGTCTACTCGCCGATGGTGACGATCGACTCCTGATCGGAACGAATCGAGACGGCGTGTTTGCCTCTGATGGAAAAGCGATTCGCGAAGAACCCGCATTCGCCGCGATAAAAAACACAGCCGTCAGATCGATGGTGCGCACTCCCGACGGCTCGCTCTGGTTTGGAACCGGGTCAGGCGTCTTTCTCTGCCCGGCTGGCGCGAGCTGCAATCTGATTATCCCGAACGTCGACGTGCGTAATCTCTTCGCAGTGCAGTCAGACAAAACAAACGAGGTTTGGTGCGGCACGCGCGGCAACGGTCTCTTGCGCATTCTGCTCGATCCGGTTGTCGGGCCAGTTGTTTCGGAGCTCGACTCAGAACAGGGCTTGCCGTCGCAAAGCGTTTTCGCAGTCGCTCCGCTGCGTAAGTCAGATGGAACTGATGTGCTTTTGATCGGGACGAATCGCGGCGTCGCGCGTTACGAGCCGGGACGACTCGAGCCGACCCTTTTCGCAACGCGCATCTTGAGTAAACGCATTCACGCGCCGTCTGAGCTACAGGCGGGCTTGAACCTCGAATATCCACAAAACAGTTTGCTGCTTGATGTGACGGCGATCAGCAGCCGCACGTTTCCGGAGCAGTTTCAATACGCGTTCACGCTGATTGACAGCAAAGGGCAGACGATCAAACAGAAACTGTCGCGCGAATACCAGTTCACGATGGAAGGCTTGAAGCCCGGCACTTACACGGTGACGGCGCGCGCGTTCACCAAAGACCTGACGCCCTCGGCGCCACTGACTTTTTCGTTCACGGTTGCGAAGGCGCCTTTCCCCTGGACTTCGACGGCGCTCGCGATTCTTTTGGCGCTCGCGTTGCTGGCTTTGCTGTGGGCCATACTAGAACGCAGAAGAATCGTCGCGACGAGCGCGGCTTTGGTTGGCGCGAACCGCGAGCTCGCCGATGCACGTCTCAATCTCGCGAACGAAGCCGAACGTGAGCGACGCCGGATCTCTCGCGACCTGCACGATCAGACACTCGCCGATCTGCGTCACCTCGCGTTGTTGACCGATCAGATCAAAACTAACGGCGACTCAACCGGCAACACTCCGCAGGTCGCATTGCGAAAAGAGATCGAGGTGATCTCGCAGGAGGTGCGGCGGATCTGCGAAGATCTGAGCCCGTCGGTACTGCAAAACGTTGGCTTCGCTGCGGCGCTCGAGTTTGCACTGTCGCACGCAGTCCAGGACGCACCGGCCGAGAAGCGTTTTGTTTACGAGTTTCACTGTGACGATGGTATTGAGGAGCGCAGCGACCTGTCGCCCAGCGTGCAGATGCAGATCTATCGCATCGTTCAGGAAGCGGTGAGCAACATCTGGCGTCATGCGGAAGCGACGGAAGTAAAGATGTTCGTGACTGGCGCCGACAACGGCGACTTCTCTTTGAAGATCGAAGACAACGGCCGCTCGTTCAAAACGCAGCATACAAATTCCGAGGGCCGCGGCCTCGCAAACATGCGCGCGCGTGCGAGCATGATCGACGCGCGCATCGAGTGGGAGCCGCGCGAAGAAGGTGGAACTTTGTTTACTCTGACGAAAGCTGCAACTGTTAATGCGCCAGCTTCTTAACCCAATGCGTCAGCTTCTTAATATTAATCCTGACGTTGCCAAGGCGATAGGCGAAGAACGTCCGGTTGTCGCGCTCGAATCGACCGTGATCGCGCACGGTTTGCCACGACCACAAAACCTGCAAACAGCGAATCGCTTGCAGGAGGTCGTCCGTGAAACAGGCGCGACACCCGCAACGATCGCGATCATCGACGGCAAATTGACTGTCGGACTCGATGACGATCAGATCGACGCGCTTGCAAACAGTAGCGGCATCCGAAAGATCAGCACACGAGACATTTCTATCGCCGTGGCCCAGGGCTGGAACGGCGCAACGACAGTCGCATCGACAACATGGATCGCTCATCGTGCCGGAATCAAAGTGTTTGCGACCGGCGGTATCGGCGGTGTTCATCGTGGCTCGCTGCCAGACGTCTCAGCCGATCTGCCTGAGCTCGCACGCACTCCGATCATCGTCGTCTGCTCGGGCGCGAAGATCGTTCTCGATCTGCCGGCGACGCGCGAGTGGCTCGAAACCCACGCGGTGACGGTCGTCGGTTATCAATGTGACGAGCTGCCTGCGTTCTATTCGCGCAAGAGTGGTTTGCCAATCGATGCGCGTGTTGACTCGCCTGAAGACGTTGCGAAGATTTATCGTGCGCAGCGAGATCTCGAAATCGCATCAGCGTTGCTGGTGGTTGTTCCCGTGCCGGCGCACTTTGAAGTGCCAGCGGAGGAGTTGCAGATCGTTTTGACCACGGCGCTGGAAGACGCTGAGTGGAAAGGAATCACGGGCCCCGCGTTGACGCCGTTTCTGCTGAGCCAGATGGCGGAGCGAAGCGGCGGCTCGACGTTGCGCGCCAATATCGCTTTGCTCGAGAACAACGCGCGAGTTGCAGCCGAGATTGCGAGAGCAGTGGGTTAGTTGTTACTCTATTCATCCCCAAACAGTTGAATAAAATTTCAGGAGGATCCCATGGCGGACGATCAGAAGAAGTGCAAAAATCCGAGTTGTACCTGCCCACCGCAACCTGGCGGCAAATACTGTAGCGCATCATGCGAAGGGACAGGCGATACGATCGAGCTCGATTGTGATTGCGGGCATGATGAGTGTGGCGGCAATTTTTAGACAGGATTGCAGGATTTTCAGGATTAACGGGATATCACGTTAATCCTGAAATCTTGTAAAACTATTTGCTCAGCGTCACGAATTGCTGAGCTAGTTTCGGCCCTGTTCCCTCATCTTCGTGTTTGAAGAACACGTAAGTATCTTTCCATTTCTGCGCTTTGATTAGCTTCGTCCATTTGACGAGCTCGGCCTTGGTGTACCGCACACGT
>DASYFE010000017.1:0-10175 GCA_036498585.1 Pyrinomonadaceae bacterium
CGTGCCTGCCAAGAAGGACATGGTGATCTCCTCTGTCTGTTTTGGTCGTTTGGCAACGTTATCTTAACAGTCAGCAGTTCATCGCCATGTCTTTTCTTTTTTCAAAAAGCTACTCCACCAAGGAGTTTTGCAAGAGGCTCATCCTGTCTAACTTTTCCCTTAACTCCTTAACCTCTTCCAGCAATCTCTTGATCTCGTCACGCATCTGCGGCAGGCGGTTCATGTGTGCGTTCATACGCTTGTAGTCATCGAGCGGTTGTACGGGTATACCCCACCAAACGCCCGGTCGCACGATCTTTCCGGGCAAGATCCCGGCTTTCGATCCGATCACCGCGCCGCTCTGCACGCGCGTGTGATCACCGAAGCCAACCTGCCCGCCAATCACCGCATCGTCTTCTATAACGACGCTGCCACTGATCCCCGTCTGCGCAGCAATCACGACGCGTTCGCCAATGTCGCAGTTGTGGCCCACGTGGACCATGTTGTCGAGCTTCGTCCCGCGACCGATCCGCGTGCGCCCGAGCGCCGCACGATCCACACATGTGTGTGCGCCAATCTCGACGTCGTCTTCAATCACCACCGTTCCGATCTGCGGAAATTTCTGGTAACCGAGATCGTGTCGCACATAACCAAACCCATCCGCACCCAGACAAACGCCGGCGTGCAGTATCACGCGATTACCGATCGAAACACCGTCATACAAGACAACGTTCGGATGCAGCACACAATCATCACCAACACTCACGTTATCGCCGAGCACGACGCCAGCATCGAGCCGCGTATACGCACCGACGTGCGCATACTCACCAACACACACATTCGGACCAACGTAGGCTGTCAACGCGACGTCCGCGGTATCAGCCACAACGGCGGTCGGATGGATCGCCGGCTCACGACGCACAGGCGGGTGCAGCGCCGCGCCGATCAACGAAAACGCAAGCTTCGGATTTTTAACTTCTATTAATGTCCTCTCCGGAAACTTATCCGCATCGTTCACGATCAAACACGACGCCTTACTCTCTATCGCCGCAGCAAACAACTTCTCGTTTTCAACATACGCAATCTCGCCCTCACGCGCCTGATCGAGATCGGCAATCCGCTCAATCTGTGTTCCATGATCGCCGGCCACACGACCGTGCACGATTTCTGCAAGTTCCTGTATCGTCATCTTCATGCTCTTATGAATCCACGCTTCGAGCTGCGAATAAACCTCACGAGGTGCGCAACGTTCTCATCATCGACCTGCTCGAGCTCATGCAACCCATCCTGAATCGGTAACGTCGATCTGAATAGCAACTTGTAAGCATCTTTCAATGCACGTCTCTCTTCTTCAGAAAAACCACCGCGCCTGAGACCAACACTGTTCACGCCACGCAGCCGCGACGGATTTCCGTCAGTGATGAAAAACGGTAACACATCCTGCACGATCTTTGACTTCCCGCCAATCATCGCGTAACGGCCCATGCGCACAAACTGGTGGGCGCCGACATTGTTGGAAAGAAAAACGTGATCTTCGATCGTGATATGTCCCGCGAGCGCGACCTCGTTGGCGAAGATGTTGTCGTCACCTATCTCGCAGTTGTGCGCGACGTGAACACCGACCATGAAAAAGTTGCGCGAACCAATGCGCGTCGTTTCGCCTTCGCCGTTGGCGCGATGGAAAGTGCAGTACTCGCGAATGATGTTGTCGTCGCCGATGTCGAGATAGCTCGTCTCTCCTTTGAACTTCACGTCCTGCGGCTCGCCGCCGATAACCGCGTGCTCAAAAACGCGATTTCGCGCCCCAAGACGCGTGTACTGCTTGATGACGGCATAAGCCCCGATCTCGCAATCTGGGCCAATTTCTACGTTATCCTCGATGATGGCTGTGGGATGAATGGGCATTTTTGACAGGATTTTCAAGATATTACAGGGTTTTCAGGATAATCGCGTCTTGTGGATCCTGCAAATCCTGTTTATGATGCTCGGGCTTTATTGTGTTTTGGAGCAGCTAGGAGACCGAAAGACTTTGTTTAGTGATCAGTTTCGCCGCGGGGAGTCTGAAAAAAGTAAGTTGTCGGGAGTGAAGAGTTCCCGGCTGATTTCCGGCCTCTCGGATGTCGCGTGGAAAGCGTTTCAGTCAGTCAACCAGCGACTCCCGGAAGGTGAAGCGATTCGCCCGAACTGGGCGCCTGGTCCGCTTCTCAAATCTTACGAACGCTCTGCTCCGCCGCTCGGGTTCCCACGAGAGACCGATAGTCTCTGTCCAACCTGCGTAAAAGAAGTTCGCAATGCGGTGATCACTGGCGCGGTGCCGCTCGACACGTTGATGTTCGAGCATCCCGGTGAGATCAAGGCGCAGATACTTGAAGCTGACGGGAACGTCGTGATGCGAAAGACGTGTCCGAAGCACGGGCAGTTTGAAGATGTGATGTCGACTGATCCTGAGTTTCTCGAGCGGATCGAATCGCTCTTTTTTGGTCGTGACTTTAAGGCCGCTGAAGACAAAGACGTCCATCATCACGGCACTTCGAATATCAAGTTTGGACGCGGCGCGGTGTTGACTGTCGACCTGACGAATCGCTGCAACATGATGTGCAATCCGTGCTTCATGGATGCGAACCAGGTTGGCTATGTTCACGAGCCCACGTTTGAAGACACGAAGGCGATTCTCGATCGCGCCGTTTCGTTCAAGCCGCGACGACAGGTCATCATTCTCTTCTCCGGCGGCGAGCCAACACTCTCGCCTTACTATCTCGACGCAGTCGCTTACGCGAAGAAGATCGGTTTCTATCGCATACTCGCCGCGACGAACGGAATTCGCTTCGCTGAAGATCTCGAGTTCTGCAAAGCCGCGAAGGCTGCGGGACAGCATGGTGTGTATCTTCAGTTTGACGGCGTGAGTGAAGAGAAGAACAAGCACCGCGGTGTCGGCAACTTGTTCGACGTTAAGCTGCGCGCGATCGAGAACCTCGCTGAGGCTGGCATCAAAGTCACGCTCGTTGTGACGATCGTCAACAGTATCAACAACGATGGTATCGGTCAGATCGTCGAGTTTGCCGCGAAGAACATCGACAAGGTGCAGACGATCGCGTTCCAACCGGTTTCGTTTACCGGGCGCGATGAAGATATCTCCGACGAGTTGCGCACGAAGTGGCGCTACACACTCGCGGGCATGACGCACGATCTCAAGAACCAGCTCGGCGGTCATATTCAACCGCTGCGCGACTGGTTCCCGCTCTCGTCTTACTCAGCGTTCACGAGCGTGATGGACATGCTGCAGGGCGCTGATGCGCCGTGGGGTTGGTCGTCGTGTAACTGCCATCCAAACTGCGGCATCTTCACGTTGCTTGTCGTTAATAAAAAGACGGGCGAGTTCAGATCGCTGTTTGAGTTTTTCAACTATGAGCAGTTTATGAAGGACGTTGCGGTGATCACTGACACTGCGCGCGGACGTAAGCTCTCGTACGCACAGCTTGGCATGGCGATCATGCGAAACTTCAACGCCGAGTTTGCCCCCGAAGGTTTTCCGATCTCGCAGATCATCAACCTGTTCAAACCTTCGTCGACCAATTCCAATTCCGATCGCAACGATCGGATGGCCCAGAAGAAGGCCGATCAGAACGACAACTGGCGCGTGCTCTGTGTCGAAGGAATGTGGTTCCAGGATCTTTTCAACTACGATTTCCGCCGCACCGAGATGTGCGTGATTCCCTACGGCACACAGGAAGGCGAGATTTCATTCTGCGCTTACAACACCGGCGTGGGCTGGCGGCAGATCATCGAGAACATGCACAAGACTGCGGGCCTTGCTGAGTGGTACCAGGACAACGGCCGGCATAAGGTCTACGCTGCCGGTAAAGAAGTGCCGCTGAATACGACGAAACATTCGTTGAGCCTGCCTGTGATTCAGGCTGTGTTGGCAGAAGATGCTGAAACGCCCCAGGTAAGTCCTTATCTAGTCGAAGACGAAGAACCAGTCTCAGTATAGTTAGACAGGATTTACAAGATTTTTCAGGATTGACAGAATCATCTTGTGAATCCTGTCTTAATCTTGTAAATCCTGTCCAATGTCTGGCCGCTGCACCTCACGCAACTGGGCCACAATATCGCGCAGACGCAACGCCAGATCCTCGATCGTCTGCACGCGTTTTCGTGAGCGCTCGCTCAAGTCTTCACGCAACAGGAGTTGGGCCTGGCCCAGGACGCCGGTTAGCGGGTTATTGATCTCATGACGAATACGGGCTACTAATGCGGCGGTCTCTTCCAGTTTTAGACGATATTGTGCAATCTGGTCTTCGTGTTCAGCCATTGATATCTGTGTTTCTCCGGGAGCTCAAGAAAAGGCGATTGTCTTTAGTTGTTATTAAGGAGTGTGCCGCTGACAAGTTACAGCACGCACATTGTGCATCTTGAAGGCATCAGGTTCAAGCATTAATTTTTGAGCAGCTTGCGGTGTGTGGAATACCATACGGGTAAAACGCCGAAAGGAATTACGGTGTTGCGATGAACTACAAGAGCTACGTGAATAAAACATTCGTCGTCGAATCCAGCAAATCGATCATTCGTGATGAGGAGTTGAAGGAGCGTCGTTACCAGGCAGGTGACGATATCTTACCGGGCAAACGGATCGGCGACGTCAAGACGATTCCACAACGCACGGAGATCAAAGTCACCGGCGTCAAGACTGATTCCGGCAGACACACATTTGTGCTAGCCGCTGCGACCGGTAGCGATCGGGTTTACGGTTGGACCGCAGCGATGAATCTCGAGGGCGGGTTCAAGAACGAAACCGCCGGCCTCGCGCCGGCCAAGTGGGACCTTGAGCCATCGGGCAGCAACATGACTTGTATCGATGCGAACGCGTTGATACGTGATGGCGAGCCCGAGTTTATTTCTCGCGGTATGACGATCCCGCTCCGTTCGTTTGTTTCTGTTACGGAGACGTCTGCTGACGGAAAGTTTGTCAAAGTCAGTAAGATTCTGATCGTTGAGGGCCGGACGGAGACTGGTGAAGAGCTCGGTTGGACGAGGCTTTCGAATCTGAAAGACGGCTGCTCCGATCTTTACTTCTCTGACGAGTGGACCGATAACAAAGGACCGAACGCCTGTTGGCGTCGTGGTGAGTTTCTTGGTTCAAAGCTGCTGGTGAATATTGTCGGCTTTGGGGCCGAGATGGAACAGATCACGCTCGACAGTCTCGATCCGTATCTCAAGCTCAAGGAGGCGGCTGAGACGGAGAACATTCAGCTCTCGATCAACAGCGCGTTTCGAACGTTTCAGCGTCAGGCGGAGTTGCGACGATTGTTTGAATCGGGCCGCGGTAATCTCGCCGCAAAACCGGGACATTCAAATCACCAGCACGGGCAGGCGTTCGATCTGAACACACGTCACAACGTGTTTGGCGGTTCGGACAAGATCTACGAGTGGTTAAAACTCAATGGCCCAAAGCACGGTTTCGTCCGCACCGTCTCGAACGAATCCTGGCACTGGGAATATCGCCCCGCCGACGCCCCCGCACTGTTCGCCGCCGGGCGCTTCAAACTCGACGGCGTCGAAGATCGTGCATGAAATTTCTCCGCGTAATCTCTGCGTCCTCTGCGCCTCTGCGGTTTACATGCTTTTGGGTTTTCTTTTACCGCAGAGGCGCAGAGGACGCAGAGTTGACAAGCGGAGTCTCGATACGTAAATTCAAATTCCTCTTGCTGGGAGGTCGTCCAATGGTAGGACTCCAGACTCTGGATCTGGCTATCGGGGTTCGAGTCCCTGCCTCCCAGCCAAAAAGATCAGCTCCTACTACCTGCGATAACTGACTACGTTTACGGTCTTCGATGCCGGTGTCGATACTGCCGTTTTTTGTGGTAGTGATAGGCCGTGCCCGCGCCGGCTCCCGCACCCGCGCCGATGAGTGCGCCTTTCCTGCCGCCAATCAACGCACCTGCTCCTGCCCCAATGGCCGTGCCGATGCCGATGCGTTTCGCAGCCTTCTTTTTTCCAGCTTCAGGATTTCGATGACGTCTGTGTTGGCCACTAGCGACGGGAATGGCGAACGCAAAAGAAAACATCAACAGCAGAACTAATAACGTTCGTGAAATGCGATTTCGATACACTATCAATCCCCTTACCCAACGATTTTTCGATCAGTTCGAATCGAGCAACAGTTATGCCGCTCGGGAAGAGGACGCAGAGAAACTTTGCTCATTTCCGTGAGATACCATAAGATTCAGCGCTAGTTATCCCTCCGCTCCCAGACCCAGAAGCCTTTAGCTCTAACGACAAAAGCAGTCTACCTCACTGCTCAATCCACGAACGGAGGAACAATGGAATGCTAAGAATGTTTGTGCTGAGTCTTCTCGTTTTCGCTTCACTCTTAATCGGTGTACCCGCAAAACCACAACCAGTCGCTGCGTTTGTTGGCGTCTCGGTTTACGGTGCATGGCATTGCGGTAACGACTTTTGCACGTGGTCCACTGTGCGCAACATGACTGACTTCAACACCCGCAATCGCTGGCTGATCGATCGCGGCGACGGTTCGCCATCAGTGAACCTCGTCGTGTTGAGTTTCGTGCACCCGTTGCGACTGCTTAACAAGACCAACGATGCGAGCACGTCGCTGGGTATTCCGATCGGTATGAACCAGGCAGTGGTTGATTACTTCAAGACGCGCGGCGTTCGCGTGCAGTTGTCGATGGGAGGGATCACTTATACCGACGCGTGGAACCAGGCGCTCGCGACCAATCCAGTGCAACTCGGATTGAATGCAGCCGAGGCGGCGCAACGTCTGGGCGTCGGCTTCGAGATCGACTACGAAGAAAACACGAATCCGAATCTCACCGGTTTGCAGGCCTTCATCAATGCTTATCGATCGGTCCATCCGTACGACGCGTCGGGAAACAATCACGCGGCGCGCTTGACCATCGATCTTGCAGTCGGCGATCGCTGGCTGATCGATATAACGCGCAAAGCCACTCTTGACTGGCTGAACACGTCGGCGCCGGTGCTCGACTACGCGAATGCGATGGTTCCTTCGCGGCAGCCGAATTCTGCGGCGACCGCCACGGCTGACTGGCAGGAGCACGTCGATGGCAAGCCGCAGTTTGCGCCTCCAATCGTGCCGCTCGCGCCCGCCAAGTTTACTGGCGCGCTTTATATCGTTACCGGTTCCAAGCCTGCGCCTGAGTGCGTCAACTTCACGGGCTCGTTGATCAACTCAACCGGCGCATACGTGCAGACGGTCGCACCAAACGGCGCCGGGACCACGAGCGGGATGCTTGGTTACATGTTCTGGGCAGCGGAGTGTCCGGCGACGCGTCGTATTTGTACAGCGCCACCGAATTCGTGTGAAGGTGGAGTCGGCATCGGCGCGACTACGTACGGCGTTCCGATCCCAATGCCGCCACTACGGCAGAATTAGTGCCGAGCCCGCAAACCGGGTGAAAGCAAAGCTCGTGAAGCGAGCGGCAAAGCTCGCGAAGCGAGCGGCAAAGCCCGCGACGCGCGCGGCAACAAAGCCCGCGAAGCGGGCGACAGCATAAAGCCTGGGGCGCCAGCCCCAGGTATGCGATCCCAAACAGCAGTTGAGCCCGCGAAGCGGGCGACAGCGTGAGATGTTTTGAGCTGTCGCCCGCTTCGCGGGCTCGTTTGCTTTCTTGGATGGCTATCCTGGGGCTGGCGCCCCAGGCTTTATGCTTCCGCCCGCTTCGCGGGCTCGTTTGCTTGATTTGATGGCTTCGCAGGCTTAATCCTAGTTGCTCTTGAATACGCCGGGGTCGATCGTTTCGTTGAATGAAAACTGCTGGAGGCTGATGGTCCATTGCAGTGTTTGCGTTCGGTTTGAAAGGTCGATGGTTAGATCGATCGTGTACGTGTGAGGGAGCATCAGCTTTCCAGTCGGCTGAAAGTCGGAAAAATCTTCGACCAGTTTGAAACGGTTATCATGCTGGCTCACCGAAGCCTCAGCAGTCGCGCCCTGACGAGCAGAGACAATGTACTCATACTGGCTTCTCACGTGCTGAAACGTGTTCGCATCGAAATACAGACTTACAGTCAGTTCGCCTGCGTTGCGCGGAACGTATTTCAACTTATGAACCGGCTTGCCGTTGATCTTATCCATCCCGGAATAGCTGAGCTTCGCGTCTCTTTTATCGAGATTGTATAAAGGCCACGCTGACGATAAGACTCCACCGATCAATCCGTGCTTCAACAATACTGATTGCGAGGCCAGAAAATTTCCGAGCTGCGAGCGTCCGCCTTGAGTTAAGACTCCGATGACAACGTTCTCGCCGTCGAATGATACTTTTTCATACGGGTAGTTGTTGGACTGAAAAATCATTGCGAGTAAAAACTTGTCTCCGTCGGAAGCGATTTGGGCTGGTCCGGAAAGTTCAACGGGAGTATTTGTCAGACGCAATCGCGCCTGCGTCGATCCGGTGGCTATTCGCGTGCGGCTCGCGGCAATGTCTTCTGCAGAACCGATCGAGGCGAGATGTTTAGTAACGAGTTCCTGGGTTGATAGTTTGTCTGCGCGAACCGGAAAGACTATCGACATTCCGCAGACGAGAAAGAGACAAAATGAGAGCACACTTCTGCTGTTGATGGGGCGCATTGTATTTCTTTTCAAACTCCTATTGTTTCTTGTTTTCGCTGATGTACTGCTCCAGCTTTTTTCGATCGGGGTAATCAGGTTTCTTCTTGAGCAGTTCCTGGTACTCGACTACGGCCTTGTCTTTCAGCCCGGCCGCGTTGTAGAGCCAGCCCAGATCGAGGTGGGCCTGGATGTTTCCGAGCTTTCCTGCCTCGTTCAAATACGGAATCGCTTTCGAGCCTTTTTTCAAATGAAGGTAGGCCTCACCTAGAAACAAATTCGCGTCAGCCGACTGCGGTTGCAGCTCGACAGCACGCGTTAACTTGTCCACCGCTTCATCAAATCGCTTTTGCATTAGCAGCAGCTTACCGAGATTGATCAACGGTAGAGCGTAGGTTGGTTTGAGATCGACTGCCTTCGCATAAGCCTTCTCGGCGTCTTCGCGTTTTTCCTGGGCGAGGTAAAGAGTCCCTAACAGAGTCCACGCCTGAAAGTCGCTCGCATCAGTTTCGACAAGCTGATTGAGCAGTTTGACTCCGTTTGCATAGTCTTTCTTCTCAACCGCTGCATGCGCCTTTTCGAACAACGACTTGTTCGCCGCTGAGCGCGCATAAAAGTCTGTGGCTGAAACCACGCCGGCGGTGTTTGATCTGGAGCCGGGTCTGTCTTTCCATTCGAACTCAAAATCCTGCCGAACATCCGAGGCCGTAGTTCCGGTGAGTTGCAGACGCAGGCGCGCAATTTCGTTTTCGTTGGTTTCAATGGCGAGGTCGTACTCTCCGCCACGCAAATTCGAGAACCGGTAACGTCCGCGGTTGCTGACGGTTTGACGGCCAACGATCTTGGTTGATTGGTCATACAAGACGACGGTTACGCTCGAAGGTCCCGGCGTTGCTGCCTTACTATCATCGATCTTGACATCGCCAAACAGGACGTAGCCAGCCTGACTCATCGCCGGCGGCGACATCACGAACACTGCCAGCAGCGCGAATTTCAAAAGGGCAACTTGTCTTTGGAGTTTCATGAGTCGATTATTTTCACTCAGGAAGCGGTTATAGTCTACAAAAACAAAGAGGGGCTCCCAGGTTCGGGAGCCCCATAAACTCAGTGAGAGTCAAGTTGAATTAGAATTCCCAACGGATTCCAAACTGCATTACACGCGCGGTGCTTTGCACGCCGGTGATCTGACCAAGGTTCTGAGAACCGATGTCAATAACCGCCGGTGGCGCAAACACGTTGTGGTTGAACAGATTGTACGACTCCCAGCGGATCTGTAAGCGCTGTGACTCAGACCACGGCAATCTGAAGTTCTTCAGCAGTGCCGTATCAACGGTCCAGAATGGCTGTGAACGAAGGAGGTTTCGACTACCAGCCTGACCGTGGCGGAAATACTGCGCCACGCCTGTTCCCGTATTCGGATCATGAACCGCAAGCGGATCAGCGAAGAACTGAATTCCATTCGGGGTGTCGTGGATCGAGGCCTGCAGAGCCTTCACATCTCCGGTTATCGCCGCGGGAACACCGTTGGCGCCGTCGAAAATGAAGGTTCTTGGCCAAGAAGACGTCGCCAAACTGAATGGCAATCCGCTACGGGCGTTGAAAATACCGGTGA
>DASYFE010000018.1:0-49488 GCA_036498585.1 Pyrinomonadaceae bacterium
TGATCGCGCCGCCAGCCGCGCCGAGAAACTGCGAACCCGCATCCGCCAACGGCCTCGACGACTGCGCGAGACCCGGCAACGTGCCGACACAAACCACCTGGATCATGATGTAAAGCGTCGCGACGACGAGAATCGCGATCAGCAAAGCGCGCGGGAGGCTTCTCTGCGGATCGCGCACTTCACCTGCCGGAATCGTCGCCATCTCAAACCCTGTAAACGCATAAACCAGCAGCAGGACCGATTTCGAGAAGTCGCCCGTCGTCGGACTTGGTCCAAACTCGAAGGCCTGCGGATTCAGGAAGAATAGTCCGGCAGCGATAAAGATTATGATTGGCACGAGCTTGCCGACCGTGAATGCATTACTGACGATCGCTGCCTGCCGGATCCCGAGCAGGTTGATGACAGCGAGCGCAATGACGACGAGCACGATGATCGATGCGCGCCAGAGTGGAGTTGTCGCCGGCAGCCAAAAGTAACTCAGGTAGTTGATCAGGAGGTTACAGTTCGCCGCAAACGCCGTGGTGCGCGCGAGCCAGATGAGCCAACCGACCTCGAACGCGACCGCCGGTTGAAACGCTTCGCGCGCGTAGAGATATGGACCACCAGTGTCGTCGAAACGGCTGCTGACTTCCGCAAAGCAAAGTATGATAAGCGCGACGACGAGGGCGCAGGCGACGAAGGCGATGAGACTGTAAGTGCCGATTAATTTGTAAACGTTGGAAGGGAGACCAAAGATGCCGGCGCCGATAATGCCGTTGATCGTGATGGCGACGAGGTCCCAGCGACGTATGCCGCGGACCAGGTCCGCCTCAGGTTGGTTCTGCACGAAAAGCTTATAACAAAATCTGCGTGATCTGTGTATTCTAAGTGCATATGATTAAAAGCCTAATCGTTTTGGTAGCTGTCTTAATCTTCTCCGTCTCCGCTGCTGCTCAACAACCGTCGTTGCAGGAGCTCGTCAACCGCGCTGCGAAGACTACGCTCGATCGATTCGCCGACAAGAAACTCCAGGAGAACGAGCTGTCTATCACACTGATCGACTTGCGCGATCCGAAGCATCCGGTGACCGCTAGCTTTCGTGGAAACGAGCGGGTGTATCCTGCCAGTGTCGTTAAGCTTTTTTATCTCGTCGCGACGCATCGCTGGCTCGAGGACAAGAAGATCGAGCAAACGCCGGAGCTGACGCGCGCCGTACGCGACATGATCGTCGATTCATCAAACGAGGCGACGCAGTACGTGCTCGACGTGCTCACGCATACGACCGGCGGTTACGAGCTGCCGCCGAAAGAGATGGAGGAGTGGCAGAATCAGCGCAACGCCGTCAATCGTTATTTCTCGTCGCTCGGCTATAGCGACATCAACGTGAATCAGAAGACGTTCTGCGAAGACGCCTACGGCCGCGAGCGCGTGTCGCGCGGTCCAAACGGCGAGAATCGCAACAAGCTCACGACTGATGCTACTGCGCGTTTGCTGATGGAGATCGTTACCGGAAAGATTGCGAACGCGGCGCGCACTGCGACAATGATGGAGCTCTTGAAACGCGAATACACCGGAACAAGTAACGACACCGACGATCAGGGACGTGGCTTCACCGGTATAGCGCTACAGGGTCGTGAAGGCTTTCGGCTGTGGTCCAAAGCCGGTTGGACCAGCACCACTCGACACGACGTCGCCTACGTCGAGATGCCTGACGGCGGCAAGTTCGTTCTGGCAACGTTCACCAGTAATCATTCAAACGACCGCGAGATCATTCCCACCGTGGCGCGCGTCGTGATCGAAGGGCTGAAGGACGTCAAGTGAGCTCACCAAATCAGGAAGAGTTACAGAGAAAAGTCGAGGAAGTGAAGCAGGACGCTGACGTCCAGCACGCCTTGCAGCAAGCCACTGCCGCCGAAAAGACCGGGATCCGGGCGCGTGCTCGCGACGTCGTCTGGATCGCTACGCAGTTGACCTTCCTGATCATTCTCGGTGCTTTGTACCAGTTCCTCAAGTACCGAAACGCATTTGGTTACCCGCTGCTTCTAAAACTCCTCCTGGCAATCGGCGTTGTTATTGTTTGCGTTACGGCGCTGCGACTTGTCGACGTTTACTTCATCGGGCGCGTCAGAAATGCGGTTTACCAGTACAACTTAAAACGCGTCTCGCGCCTCGTGCTGTGGCTGGTGATCGCGTTCTTTGTCCTGACGATCTTTTTTCAGAACTGGTACACGGCGGTCGTTTCGTTCGGCCTGCTCTCTTTGATACTCGGCTTTGCGTTGCAGACGCCGATCACGAGTTTCATCGGCTGGATTTACATTCTCGTGCGTGAGCCTTATCGCGTCGGCGATCGGATCAAGATCGGCGCCGCTACCGGCGACGTGATCGACGTCAACTATCTCGACACGACGCTGTGGGAGTTTGGTGGCGATTTTCTTTCCACCGAGCATCCGAGCGGCCGCATCATCAAGTTTCCAAACTCCACCGTGCTAAGCCAGCCTGTCTACAACTACACCTGGCCACTCTTTCCATACATCTGGAACGAGATCAGGTTTCATATTGCCTATAACGCTGATCTCGAGTTTGTCGCAGCGACGATGAAAGAAGTGGCAGAGCGTGAGGTTGGCGAAGAGATGATGAAGCAGGTCGCAGTCTTTCGCGAAATACTCGCGCACACCCCCGTGAATCAGCTCGAAGTGCAGGAGCGCCCGGTGGTCCTATTCCGCGTTAGTGAAAACACCTGGCTCGAAGCCATCGTGCGCTATCTGGTCCACCCGAAAGAGGCGGGTCGAGTAAAAACGCGCCTCATCAAAGAACTCCTCCAACGCCTCAACGCCGAACCCGACCGCGTCATGTTCCCCCGCGACAGCGCCCGCTAAGCCCGCGAAGAGGGCGACAGCGCTGCCGCCCGTTTCACGGGCTCGAACGCTTATTTTTATCTCATCCCTGGGGCTTGCGCCCCAGGCTTTACGCTGCCGTCCGCTTCGCGGACTCGGACCATGAGTCCACGGCTTAATCGTTATGCCCGAGCGAGAGATCGCCTTCCTCGCTGAGCGCTTCGGCGCCGAAGAAGATGCGGCTGATGTCCGGGTGCTTCGATTGGATGGTTTCGCGCAAGCGGCGGGCGGCTTGCCTCACTTCGAGCGACGAGATGTGACCGTGGAAGCGCAGCTCGATCGTGAGTAATACTTCGTGCGGTCCGAGATACATCGTGTGAAGATGCCCGACCCACTCGACCCCGGGATCTGCCTCAACCAACGTACGTATCGACTCTAATGATTCGCGATCGAGTCCTTCACCGATCAGTAAGCCTTTGCTTTCATAGACCATCAACACGGCGACGCCGCAAAGCAACAACCCGATCAGCACGGACGCTACTCCGTCCAGGAACGGCAACTCCAATTGACTGCCTAAGAAGATGCCAGCGAATGCAAAGAGAAGTCCGAGCAACGCAGCCGTGTCTTCGAGTAGCACTGTGAAGGTGCTCGGGTCTTTAGTTTCGTGAATCGCTTCGACAACGCCTTTGCGTCCACGCTCGGCACTAAACGCCTTCCAGCCGAAGAGCCACGTCGTGCCTTCAAACACCACCGCAAAACCAAGCACTCCGTAACTCCACACCAGATTCTCGGGCGACCTCGGATGAAGTATGTGCTGGATGCCTTCGTACACTGACATGCCGCCACCGACTGCGAAGATGAGAACGCCGACGATCAACGTCCAGAAATAAAGCTCATGCCCGTGACCGAATGGATGATCCGCATCCGGTGGCTTGCGACTCTTCCGCACACCGAACAACATCAACCAGCCGTTGCCAGTGTCAACCACAGAATGAATCGCCTCCGAGAGCATGGCGGAGCTGCCGGTAAACGCGGCTGCGACAAACTTCGTGATCGCGATCGCCATGTTCCCGGCGATCGCCGCGTAGATAGCAAGTTTGGATTTTGAAATTCCTCGCGCGCGTGGCTTCATCGGAATATGTTTGTTTTGGCGAGCTCGATTATTTCATCACCGCGTCCACTAAGCACGGCCCGCGCCACATTATGGCCTCCGATCGATCTTGAGGCTTTAGAGTAATGCGTCCGTGTTTTCGATCTTTTGTGATTTTGACTTTATTTTATGGCGGACCCGGGTCACATTTCTTCACAAGATTTGCGGGAACCTTTTCATTTATCAAGTGTCTAAGCTTGCACGCTTTCCTGAGTTTGTGCTGGAGGAATGCAGATGAGTGAAAACAAGGCCGCCGTTGTTGGACCAATGATCAATGTTACTCCGCTGATCGATGTGCTGCTGGTTTTACTAATCATCTTCATGGTGGCGGCGCCGATGAAGCCGCACCGGTTCCTCTCAAAAGTACCATCCATGCCGCAGGACACGCCGAATGCCCACCCTGATCCTCTTACCTTAGTCGTCACAATCGAGCCCGATCGAACGCTGAAGCTCAATAATTTGTCCGAGATGGGAACTGTCGATAATCTTTCGCCGCTCAGCTCAAAGTTGAGATCTATCTTTGAAGAACGAACTCAACACCGCGCATATCGAAATGACATGCTGGCGCGACTGGATGTGCCCGAGAGTGAGCGGATTCAGAAGACGGTTTTCATCAAAGCCCCACGCAGCATTCCGTACGGTGAAGTGGTTCGAGTTATGGATGGATTGAAGGCAACAGGCGCCGCGCCAATCGGCTTGCAACTCGACGCACTCCAATAGTTTTACAAGATGTCCTCAACTTCTCTCCTTGTGTCTGTGGCCGGAATGAGTTGTAATCTGCGCCGAAGGAGAAGGAGTTTGCATGAGAAATCGTCTCTTTTGGGTGCTCTGTTTGGGTTTGGCCTTTGCCGTCTCGCAGGCATGGCCCATCGCAACGGCGCAGGATATCACCGGCGGCGGCAGCCTGGTGCGCGACATCACCGGCGGCGCGGCCCTGATCTTTCGCGCCCCACAAAACCCGACAGTTTCCAGTGGCGCGACCGGTGGCGGGCGCGTTAAGCCGGGTAAGAAGCCGCCTGTCCGCAAACAGGATTCCATCATCGCCAAAGCCAATGCAGCGCGAAGCGCTCCAAAACCCCGCTACGACGAAGCCGAGCAGCAGTATCAACTCGCAGCGCAGATCGCCCCCGACGATGCACGCGCGTTCGCCGGCCTGGGAAATGTTTACGTGGACCAGGGCAAGTTTGCGCAAGCCGTCGACGCCTACCAGAAGGCAATCAAAGTCAAACCGGATTACAACGGCGCTTACCTGCCGCTAGCTTTTTCGTTGGCGCGCCTGGATCGCTATCCCGAAGCTATCGAAGTCTACAAGGAAACGCTGAAGCGCGATGCGAGCCCCGAGGTCTATAACAATCTCAGCTTCGCTTACAACCACAGCGAGAAGTACGCGGATGCGGTGGAGGCGAGCCAGCAGGCAATCAAGTTGCTTGGCGAGACCGGCGATGCGTACAAACTCGGATTTCAGGAGCGAAACGAAATCCGTTCATACGCTTACAAGAACCTCGGCAACGCTTACAACGGTTTGAAGCGTTATGACGAAGCGGCTATTGTGTTGAAGAAGTCGTCAGAGATCGAGCCGACGAACGCGTCCGCGCACTTCAATCTTGGGTTAACTCTTTACAACGCTGGGCGTTACTCGGAAGCAATCGAGTCGTATAAAGAAGTGATCAAGTTAAGACCGAACCTGGCCCAGGCTTATTTCAATCTGGGTCTGACGTACCGCGCGATCAACGACAAGACTCAGGCGATGGCCCAATACGAGATGCTCAAGGGCCTTAACGCTGAAATGGCAAAACAGCTCTACGACGCGATCAAGTAGTAGTTTTTCTCTGCTACGCAGAGAAGTCTCACCTTAATCAAATACTGGAATGCTCGACGGGCAGGACCATGTTCAAGCCGTACCTCGCCAAAAATGGGCGCTGAATCAGGAAGCGTTCGACAAGCTGCTCGTCGCCTTTGACGTTGACCGCGAGACTGCCGGCCGGAAATACCTCGAAATCCGAAACAATCTGACTCGCTTCTTCGAGTGGCGTGGATGCTCGTTTCCCGAAGACCACGCTGACGAGACGATCAACCGGATGGCGAAGAGAGTCTTCGAAGGGGAAGCGATCCTTAACCATTCGGGATACGCGATGGGAGTCGCGCGGCTGCTGTTACTCGAGATCAATAAAGGCCGGCAGCGGGAGCAGTCGGCGCTCGCGGAAATCGGCGCTGCGCCTGACGTTTACGTTCCGGAAGACGATGACGAAAGCCGTCTCACCTGCCTCCGAAGCTGCCTGCAGACGCTCTCGCCGGACAATCGCGAGCTGATTCTTCAGTACTACCAGGGCGAAAAAGGTGAAAAGATCGAGAACCGGAAGAAGCTGCTCGATCGCCTCGGTATTCCGGTAAATACGTTGAGAATGAGGGCTTTGCGCCTGCGGGAAAGGCTGCAAGCATGTGTCGAGGAGTGTCAGGGCGCGATCTAAAAAATTTCTTTGTGATGGAATCGAATGTTTGGCCACTACATAAGTGGAAGACCCCCGCATTGTTAGTCTTGATTACGAATTGAAATCTTCTCTGCGATCTCTGCGTATCTCTGTGACCTCTGCGTTAAAGGTAGGTCATGAAAAATACTTAACGCAGAGATCACAGAGATACGCAGAGATCGCAGAGATCGCAGAGAACCACTCAACTAAACCATGTCAGTTGATAACGAAAAACTAATTTCCCAGTACCTGCTCGGCGAGTTGCCGGAAGAACAGCAGGTCGAAATCGAAGACCGCGCCTTCTCCGACAAAGACTACCTCGCGACGATCACCAGCGTTGAAAACGATCTGATCGACGAGTACGTACGCGGCGAGCTCTCTGCAGCCGATCGACAGCGCTTCGAGAGTCGTTTCCTCGCCTCAGCCGAACGTCGCAAACGCGTCGAGTTTGCGAAGGCCCTGCGCACTGTAGTTTCAACTGCTCCGGAAAAAAATGTGATCCAAACAGCGACGGGATGGTCCTGGCGTGAGTCGCTTTACGCCTTCCTAAATGGATTAAATCCAGCGGCACGCCTCGCATTTGCTGCCGCTGCGATCGTGGTAGTCGCCGGTGCTACATTGCTGTTCGTTGAAACGCTGCGATTGCGACGTCAAGTCACGCAGCTACAAGCCGAGAAGCAGGCAGGACAAAACTTACAACAGTCGCTCGAAGCCGAGCGCAAACGTAACGAAGAGCTGAACGCGCGGCTCGATCAGGAAAAGCAACAGCGAGAACAAACTGATGAGTCGTTGCGACAGTTAACAGAAACACCAGAAGCGAAGAACCCGGCGCCGCCGCCCGTGATCGCATCGTTAACGCTTCTACCTGGCTTATCACGCGGTGGTGAACAGAAGCCGGCCCTCGATCTTTCAAATGACGCAAGTTTGGTCAGGCTTCAAATCGGTATCGATCCCGAAGAGCAGTACAAGAGTTTTGCAGTTGAGCTGCGCACGTTAGCCGGGCGACAGGTTTGGAACCGCGAAAACCTGGGCGCGCGAACTCGACGCGGATCACGCGCTGTCGGGCTCACGTTGCCCGCAACGGTACTCAAGTCAGGCGAATACGAACTCAGATTGCGCGGCCTCAACGAAGGCGGCGGCTCTGAAGATGTTGGTTTCTATTACTTCAATGTGAGAAAAAAATGAGACGCACAAATACATCCTTCCTCGCCCTCCTGATAGTGCTCACCACCTCTCAGGGAGGGTGACGCTAATCGTGTAATCTTGTAAATCCTGTAATCTTGTTAAAGACTCAGATGGAATCGAACGTTCTGATGGAAGGGTATAGTTGCGGTTGCTCTGAATTCCCTGGCCTTATAGATAACAGTGTCTTCATCCCGGCTTGATTCGCCGCATCAAGTTCTGCCGTGACATCGGAGATAAAAAGTATCTGCTGCGGCTCTATGCCCATCAGCTCCGCAATCTTTCGATAGCTTTCCGCTTCACCTTTCTTTCCTATGTTCGTATCGAAGTAGCTATCGATAAACGGCGTGAGATCGCCAACCTCGGTGTGCGCGAAGAGGAGCTGCTGGGCCAACACACTACCCGATGAAAAAATACTGATCTTCAAACCTCGATCACGCCAACGCTCAAACGCAGGCGCTACATCCGCGAAGACTTGCGACTTCAACGATGTATCTTCGTAACCCTGCCGCCAGATCTTCCCTTGCAATGACTTCAACGCCGTCGATTTGCGATCGAGTTTTATGAGCCACTCAACATACGCCGCAATCGACTCCGTCTCATCCGTAAGAGGTGGCGCATCATTTACATCAACTGCATGTTCTTTACGCAACGGCGCAATGTCCTCCGCGGCAGAGTTCTCAGTGAGAAACTCCCTTACATGATCGCGCGCGTAACTGAACAACACGTCATGAACAAAAGCGATCGGCGTAGTTGTGCCTTCAATATCGAGGAGGATGGCCTTAACCTGGTCAATCATGTCGCGGCGGAGAGATGCGCGGCGCTGAAACACACCGGAAGGAAGTTTTCGTCAACGCGGCTTTCGGTGTAATGAGGCGTCCAGCCCGCCGTGTCCTGGAATAAACGTATCGCGCGGATGCGACGATCCGAGCAGAGATTAAACCAGTGCAGCGTGCCCCGCGGCACACGAATCAGATCACCCGCCTCCACTTCGATTGCGAGCACGGCCCCGGTTGTCGTGTGAATGTGAAACAGCCCATGTCCGGCAATAATGAATCTGACTTCGTCTTCGTCGTGCCAGTGCTCGCGATTGAACTTCGCCAGCATCGCATCGAGGCCGGGTGTCGTAACGCTGACGTCGATCACGTCGGCAGTCACATAGCCGCCACGTGCTTTGAGGGCGTCAATCTCGCGCGAGTATGCGTCAAGGATCTCGGACGGCTGCGCGTCGTCGGAGATTGGATGTGAAGGCGTCCAGCGTTCGTAGTCGATGCCGTGGCTCGCAAGGTTTGCTGTTATGTCTCCGGCATCTGTGAGCTTCTTGTCTTCGTTAACAATCGTTACTACAGCCATCTTGTTCTCCTAGATATTTCGAGTGCGTCCGATCGCTTCCAGCAGAAACTCGAGAATCTCGATATGCCGCTTTGCCTGCGCGAGGTCTTCGCCCCACGAGTAGAGCCCGTGACGTCTCAGCAGAAAACCGTGCGCGGCTTTGTGTTCCTTCAGCGTCGCACCAATCGTTTCAGCAAGCGCCGGCATGTCCTGCGAGTTCTCGACGATGGGCAACCACTCTGCGTGCTCGTGTGTCCGCACGCCCTGCAAACCCTTCAACATCTCGTACCCTTCGATTTTGACGCCGCCCTCGGCCGCGTAAAGATCCGAAAGGATCGTATTCCAGATCGAATGCGTATGCAGCACGGCGCCGGCTCCACGCTCCTTCACGATGCGAATGTGCAGTAGCGATTCATCAGACGGCTTATCGCCCTGTTCGCCGACGATACGAGCATTTTCGTCGATCGAGAGTAGTTGCTCAGCGCGCAGCTCACCTTTATCGACGCCACTCGGGCTCATCGCAATTTGAAGCGGCTCTCGCTGGACCACCGCGCTGAGGTTCCCACTCGTCCCCAACAACCATCCGCGCGCATGAAACCCTTTGGCCGTCGCCGCGAGTCCGGTCGCAATCTCGCCAAAACTATCCGACATGCGGAAAAGATGCTACTAAACCGCCAGGTTGCGCAAGTGGTTTACAGACTATTTTATTAGGAGGGCAGACAAACGTTACTGAAATTTCAAAATGAGGGTTTTACTTTGCGGCTGCCGTCAGCCTTTACAATAAATGACGCCCGAGTCGGAAACGTTTCAGAGTTCAATCAGTTCCTCGATGACCAAGTAAGTAATTCGGTGTATATTGAGGGATGGCTTAGGTAGAGTATGGCGACACAGGCAGACAGACTTGTTACTGAAATTCGAGCGTTGCCCGATGAAGAAAAGCTTCGTGTGCTCGATGCAATCCTCACGGATTTGGACAAGCCCGATCAGGAAATAGATCAGGTTTGGGCAGAAGAAGCACGGAAGCGTTGGAGCCGTTATAAAGCTGGCCACCTTCAAACGGTCTCCTATGAAGAGTTAATGCACAAATACAATCGTTAGTGAAAGTCAGATTCCTCACACTCGCTCAAGAAGAAGTGGATGAAGCCGTCGCATGGTTTGAAGAGCGCACGGAAGGAAAGGGTGTAGACTTTCTTGATGAATTGGATCGGATTGTCCGGATCGTTAAAGCATATCCTCTTGCCTCACCCCAAATTGATTTGGAAATTCGGCGGCGTTTATTTGCTCGCTTCCCCTACTCGCTGATCTACGGGCATAGATCGCAACACGATAGTGGTCGTTGCTGTAGCACACTCCCGTCGTTCACCGCACTACTGGGTTGACCGTTTGGAGTTCTGATTATCGCAAGCTGCTCCCTCTCATGTGAAATTACACTTGCTAATGTTCGCAGATGAGAGTAGGATGCGTGTGCTTACGATTGCTGCCGCGAGTATCAAACCTACCAACTCGCCGGTGATGCTCATCACTCGTCATGAGGCGAGTGCATCGTAAAGCGTTCAGCCAAAATAGTAGATTGAAGACCGACTTGAGTGGCCTGGTGGGGGGCCAGGTATGAGTCCGCGGAAGCGTGGTGCCTGAGGGGGGCTTCTGCGGACTCGGGGGGCTGAGACCTGAGGTTCGGGATCTCGGTCTCAGAGAGTGGCCTTGGTGAGGGGGCCACGAGAGTTCGCGGAAGCGATAACGCCCAGAACGCTTCCGCGGACTCGCAACGTCACAATCAATCCGTGTAATCTGTGGCTAAAACGATTACACGAATATGGAACTCCCAGTTAACCCGCCGATTCTCCCGATGCTCGCCAAACGCGTCAGCGAACTGCCCAAAGCAGGCGCATGGATCTTCGAACCCAAATGGGACGGCTTTCGCGCAGTCATCTTTCGCGACGGCAAAGAGGTGTTCATCCAGAGTCGCGATGAGAAACCGCTGAACCGTTACTTCCCCGAACTGATCGATCCGATACTGGCGCAACTCCCAACGCGTTGTGTGCTCGACGGCGAGATTGTGATCGCACAGAAAGGCGCACTCGATTTCGACTCGCTCCAGTTGCGTCTTCATCCTGCCGCGTCTCGCGTCAAACTACTCTCCGAACAGATTCCCGCGTCGATCGTGTTTTTCGATCTGCTGAGTGAAGGGAAGAAGGACCTGCGCAATCAGCCGTTCGAAGAGCGTCGCGAGCGTTTGGAGTCGGTGCTCGCGTCTGCGAAGCCGCCGTTGCACCTGACACCCGCGACGAGCGATTTCGAAACGGCGTCTGATTGGTTTCGACGTTTCGAAGGTGCGGGGCTCGATGGTGTGGTGGCGAAGCCGGTTGCGGGAACGTACGAATCGAACAAGCGCGTAATGTTGAAGGTCAAACACGAGCGCGACTGTGATTGCGTCGTGGCTGGCTTTCGCTGGCACAAGAAAGGCGACCGCGATCGGATTGGCTCCTTATTGTTAGGACTATTTAACGATGCGGGCAACTTGCAGCACGTGGGTGTGTGCGCGAGTTTTACTGATCAGAAGCGCATCGAGCTGGTGGAGTTTTTGAAGCCTTATAGGAAAAACGCGCTCGCGGATCATCCATGGAAAGAGTGGGCTGGTGACGATCTTGCAAAACGGATACCGGGCGCGCAGAGTCGCTGGAGTGCTGGGAAGGATTTGTCATGGGAGCCGTTGCGAGTCGAGCTCGTAGTTGAAGTTGCTTACGAGCACATGCAAGGGGACCGCTTCAGGCACACCGCGCAGTTTCGACGGTGGCGGAGTGATAAGAAACCAAGCGACTGCACTTATGAGCAGTTAGAGGTCGTGCCGCCGCATGAAATCGAGTTGATATTTAAGACGAGGTAGTTTTAGACAGGATTTACAAGATTTTTCATGATGAACATGTCAATCCTGTAAAAATCTTGTCAATCCTGTCCACGTTTGCGGTGCATTTCACGCCACTCGCGCGTGGGGTCATCGTCGGGGTCGGGTGTCTCCTGCGCGGGCCGGATCTTTTCAGGAACGTTGCGCAGATTAATTCTGATGCGCGTCCACGTCGATGAACGACCACGCATCGTGTCGACCAGCACATCGTCAACAGCCAGCAGCTTCGTCACTTTCGGATACTTCTTTTTCCAACGTTCAAGCCCCTCGAGCGCGGCCTTCTTGTCCGGCGAGTTGGCTACAACAATCAGCGGCATGCGCACGCGCTTCTTCGCTGCTGGCTTCTTCGCACGCGAAGGCGCGACACGCGCTGCCTCGCCTTCCATCTTGACGAAGTGCGGTGGCCACGGCGCATCACCTAAACCAGACGCCTCATCCCGGTCTGCAAGCTCGAGAAGCTTCGCTAAGGATCCAACCGAGGCGTCCATCTCTGCATGTGGATCCCCAATCTCAGCAAAACGCTTCGGAACGGTCAGCACTGTAAAATCAGCCGGCTCACAGCCTTCGACTTCATCCCACTCGAGCGGCGTCGACACACGCGCGTCGGGAAGCGGTCGCACGGAATACGCCGAACACGTCGTACGATCTTTCGCGTTCTGGTTGTAGTCGAGAAAAACGCCGTGTCGCTCTTCTTTCCACCACTTCGAACTCGCCAACTTGGGCACGCGCCGCTCGATCTCACGCGACAACGCCACGGCTCCTCGTCTCACTTCGCTGAACGTCCAGCGCGGCTCAATACGCACATTCACATGCATACCGCGCGAGCCGCTCGTCTTGGGCCAGCCACGCAAACCCATCTCTTCCAGCAACGCCTTCACTTCAAGCGCAACGAGACGAACACTCTCCCACTCCACGCCCGGTCCAGGATCGAGATCGACCCGCAACTCGTCAGGATGATCGAGATCCTTCGACCGCACCGGATGCGGATGAAGCTCGATGCATCCGAGATTGACGACCCAAACCAGCCCCGCAGCATCATCGACTACAACTTCGTCCGCCGTGCGCCCGGATGGAAACGACAACGTGACGGTGCGCAGCCACTCGGGATGATTCTCCGGCGCGCGCTTCTGATAGAACACCTGTCCCTCGGCGCCGTCGACGAAACGTTTCAACACGATAGGCCGATCGCGAATCCCGGCAAGCGCGCCCGGCGCGATCGACAAGTAATATTGGACAAGCTCGAGTTTCGTAAGCTTCGTTTGGAGTGAGAAATAAGGCTTATCGGGATTCGAGACGCGGACCTCGCGTCCGTCAACAGTTAGTATTTCTTCCTTACGCTTGGCCACGGTTTAAAAGGACTTCGACATGTTGATGAAGTGGCAGGGGATTTTCGTTGGGACATCCGGCGGAAACGGGCTCGTACCGCTCTCGACATACCCGCGTTTTTGATAGAACGGCGGAAGATCCTCACGAAGACTAACGATGACGATGTCCATGCCGCGCGATCCTCGCTCGCGACAATATTTTTCAGCTTCAAACATCAGCGCCGAGCCGAGCCCGCCTTGCTGGCAAGTTGGATCAACCGACAGCAGCCCCAAATACGATCGCTCACCGCGAAGCTCAACGTACACGCAGCCATCCAGCTTGCCATTCACTTCCGCCAGCAGGAAAGCACCTTTCGCCAGCGACTCCTCAACCTCCGCTTGCGTAATGCGATTGCCGTCGATGAAGAACTCCTCGGCGATACGAAACGCGGCGTTGATGACCGCAGTGATTTGCGGCGCGTCCGCAGAAGTAGCGATACGGATCGCAACGGGCATAACAATTTGAGCTGGTTTGATCACGAAGTCACTCTTTTACAAGATTACAGGATTAACAAGATTTACAAGTTAATCCGGTAATGGGTCAGTTTGAAAATACGCCGAAGGCGTTGGCTAATTTCAGCCCAGGGTTCGAGCGCAGCGAGAACCCTGGGTTTGTCGTTAACGATCAATTGAACCCTGTAAGGGTTCGCCTACCGCCTAACCCTTTCAGGGTATTGCGTGTATTTTGAATTTGTACCCAGGGTTGTCGCTGCGCTCCAACCCTGGGCTGAAATTAGCCAACGCCTTCGGCGTATTTTCAAACTGACCCACTACCAGTTAATCCTGTAAAAAACTAACCTTGATTAAAGAAACCCACAAGTGCATTATGCTGCACACTTCCTAACCATGACCACACAAACCGTAACTGAAACACCACCCGAAGCTCGCTCCGGACTGGATCCGTGGCGGATTGACGTGCTCCCGCATGCGCCGAGACCGCATGGCCTTGGATGGTTCAGCGCGATTGGCCCAGGCGTGATCGCGCTCGGCGTCTCGATCGGCAGTGGTGAATTCCTGCTTGGACCAGCGGCGTTCGTGAAATACGGTCTGTCGCTGCTCTGGGTCGTCGGCGTCGCGGCCCTCCTTCAGACATTACTCAACGTCGAGCTGATGCGTTACACAATGGCCACCGGCGAGCCCATCTTCACGGGCTTCATGCGCACCCGTCCGCACGCGACATTCTGGGCGTGGTTCTACGCAGCGCTTTATTTCCTTCAGATGGGTTGGCCAGGCTGGGCAGGCGCCGCCGCGGGGGCAGTCTTCTTTCTCTTCGCGAAACGTTTACCCGTGGCGAGTGAAGCCGGAATGGTCTACGGCATCGGCGTCGCGCTGTTTCTTCTCTGCGCCTTAATATTAACGATCGGCCGTCGTATCGAGCGCACACTCGAATATCTCAACTGGATCATGGTCTCAGTGATCATCGGTGGACTCGGCGTGCTCGCAATTCTTTTCGTTCCGCTATCGACGTGGGTTGCGGGGGTGGCTGGCTTTGGCGGCTTCGATGTGAAGACAGGATCGTTTCAACTCCTACCCGCGGGCGCTGATTTCTTCCTGCTCGGCGCGTTTGCAGCATATGCGGGCGGCGGCGGCGTCGCGAACCTGACGTTGAGTAACTGGGCGCGTGATAAAGGCTACGGGATGAGCAGCATCGTCGGTTTCATTCCCGCGGCGGTTGGCGGCAAGAAAGTCGCACTCGCACACTCGGGCAGCACGTTTGTACCAGACGCAGAGGCGCTCAGCCGCTGGCGTGGCTGGTGGCGCATCATACGTGTGGACCAGTGGGGCGTTTACTTCACGGGCGCGATCCTCGGCATGATGTTGCCCGGACTTCTTTACGTCACGTTTGTGCCTGCGGGCAGCGACATTCGCGGGCTCGGTATCGCTGCGGCGCTGGCGCAGGCAGTGGCGACACAGAAGGGCGCGATCTTCGGCGGCGTGATTGCGGTCCTCGGCGTTTGGTTACTGTTCAAGACGCAGCTCGACATTCTCGAAGCGATGACGCGCGGAGTCACAGACATTCTCTGGGCGGGCAGCGCGCGCATTCGCGCGTGGCGTGGCGGCGACGTGCGTGTGGTTTACTACTCGGTGCTGGCGGTGATCACGGTCTGGGGGATTTTGGCGTTGCGTTTGACGCAGCCGATCGTGTTGCTGGCGTTAAGCGCGAACATGGCTGGGATCGTTTTCATCATCAGCTCGTTGCACTTGCTCTACGTGAACACGCGTCTGTTGCCGGTTGAGTTGCGACCGCCGTTGTGGCGACGGTTAGCGTTGGTTGCCCTCTCGTTGTTTTACGGGATGTTCCTGATGCTGTGGTTGTGGAGTCTTGTAGTAAAGTAATATTAGCCACGGATTACACGGATTTCATACACGGATTAACCAGAATGACATGCGTTATAAATTCCTCGTACTCGCTTTCGTTCTCGTAGTCTCACGCGTCTCCGCGCAGGAGAAATCGCAGACGTTCACCGCCCAGGGAATCTCCGTTGAGTTCACCGCCACGCACACTGTGGCCGGTGAAGAGATGAAGATTCAGTTCAAGATCACGGACACGAACGGCGCGGCGTTGAGCAGCCTGCGACCAGTCGCGTGGATCGATCAGCGCCAGCCAAACCAAACGCTCGACGCGCGTGTTTGTCGTGAGAAGGTGCAGGCGTTTTTGCAGCCGAGCTTCAGCAGCCGCGCCACGCTCGACCTCAACGCCTATTTCATTCTCGCGTTGAATAACGAGCCCAACATTTCAGTGATCGATCCGCTCTCAGGCTTCGGCGGCAGCAAGCTTTACACACTCATCCCTTTGAAGAGTCCTGGTGAAGACTGGGTCCTGACTGAAGACAACAAGCGACTCTACGTCTCGATGCCGCAAGTGAACCAAATCGCCGTGATCGATATTCCGACGTGGAAAGTGATCGCAAACGTCGATGCAGGTGCAGTGCCCACGCGTGTCGCTTTACAACACGACGAGCGGTATCTGTGGGTCGGCAACGATAGCGACACCGCGAGCGGCGTGACCCTGATCGACACGACGACAAACAAAGTCGCGGCGCAGTTCAAGACTGGACTCGGCCATCACGAGATCGCTTTCACCGACGACGATCAACTAGCCTTCGTCACCAATAAACAGTCCGAAACGCTCTCGCTTATCGACATCCGAAAGCTGGCGATTCTGAAAGATCTGAAAGTCGGCTCACAACCGGCAGCAATTGCTTTCTCGTCACTGAGCCAGACTGCGTACGTCGCAAACGAAGGCGACGGAACGATCGCCGCGGTCAGCGCTGCGAAGCAGGATATCGTGGCGCGCATCCCGACCGCGCCCGGCCTGAGCGCGATCAGCATTCCTTCGAGCGGTCATTACGGCGTCGCTCTCAACACGGCAAAGAGCACGGCTTACGCTTTCGATCTATCGTCAAATCGTGTGGCTCAGACCGTTCCAGTCGGACCCGGATCGGATCAGCTCAGCTTTACGAAACAGTTTGCTTACGTGCGTGCGTCAGGCAGCGAGTTCGTCACGATGATCAATATGGCGAACATCGGTAAGGAAGCGAACGTCACGAAGTTTCCTGCGGGACAGCGCGCGCCCGGTGAATCGCTGTCGCGCTCGCACGCGGCGGCAATCGTCCCGGCGCCCGAAGAAGGCGCAGTGCTCGTCGCCAATCCCGCCGACAAGATGATCTATTACTACACCGAAGGCATGGCCGCGCCTATGGGAAGTTTTCAAAACTACAAGCGCGATCCGCGAGCGCTGCTCGTGATGGACAACAGCCTTCGTGAAACTGCGCGCGGCATTTACTCAACGACTGCGCGACTGAACATTCCCGGTTCATACGACGTCGCGTTTTTGCTCGACTCGCCGCGGCTGATCAACTGTTTCGAAATACAAGTGGCGCAGAACCCGAACGCGCCAGCGAAAGTTCAGAGCGCATACAAGATCGAGCCGGTCGTGAAGGAAGCGGTGGCGCGCCCGGGCGAGCGCTTTACCCTGCACTTCAGAGTAGTCGACTATAAAACCGGAGCGGCAAGAGCCCGACTGAACGATCTAAGCGTCCTCGTGTTTCTCGCGCCCGGCATCTGGCAGCAACGCGACCTCGCGAAATCGTTACCGGACGGCGTGTACGAAACGAGTTTTGTTCCGCCGAGCGAGGGCGTGTACTATGTCTACTTCCAAAGCCCCTCGCTTGGAATGCAGTACAATCAATCAACGCCGCTGACGATTCAGGCAGCGAAGCCGTAACAGTCTCCCCAGGCGAATTCTTTCAACGAGGTCTCACATGAAATCAATTCCGCATTCATACACGTGGGCGATGTTGACGCTCGTTTTGCTGATCGCGGGCTCAGTCAGCGCGCAGGAGCCGCAAGGGAATCCGCAAACAGTCGTGCCCAAGACGCAGGAAAACAACGCGCAGCGGTATTTCACTGACACAGTGCTCATCAATCAAAACGGCGAGCGCATGCGCTTCTACACGGATTTGATGAAAGACAAAACCGTCATCATCGATACATTCTTCGCGACGTGCCAGGCGAGCTGCCTGCCGATGAACCGCAATCTCGCGCAGATTCAGGAAGGACTCGGCGATCGTCTCGGTAAAGACGTGAACATACTTTCGATCAGCGTCGATCCGGGTGTCGACACGCCGCCGCTTTTGAAGGCTTACGCCAAAAAACTCAATGCGAAGCAGGGGTGGTATTTTCTCACGGGTGATAAAGAGAGCATTGAGCTCATCCTGAAAAAGTTGGGCCAGTTTGTTGACGACAAGAACGACCATCTCAACATCTTTCTCATCGGCAACGATCGCACGGGGCTTTGGAAGAAAGCGTTCGGCCTCGCGAAGAGTGAAGAGTTGATGAAGGTTATCGATAGTGTGCTCAACGATCCCGGCGCCGCAGCCAAGCCTTAGACAGGATTAACAAGATTCGACAGGATTTACATGTAAATCATGAAAAATCTTGTAAATCCTGTCTAAAACTGAGTTGAATATCATGCTTCTAAAATTAATCACGCTCTGTCTGTTACTTTTCATCCCGATCCCGATCAACGCTCAATCAACTCGCAAGCCTCCGGCAAAGCGTGTCGTTTACGCGTGCCCGATGCATCCGGAAGTGACGTCAACCAAACCCGGGCGCTGTCCGAAGTGCAACATGCAGTTGCGGCCGGTGAAACCAGAAGCGTCTCCGACGCCGAGTCCTACTCCGCCTGGCGACGCAGCGCTGTCGTTCAGCTCAGCGAAGATCCCAAACGTGCACATCCTCGATCAGAACGGGAAGCAGCTCAGCTTCTATAACGATCTAATCAAGGGCAAGACGGTCGCCATCAATTTCATCTTCACGACGTGCACGACTGTTTGTCCGCCGCTGACCGCGACTTTCCGCAAGGTGCAACAGACGGCGTCGGAACGCGGGCTCGACGTGAAGCTGGTTTCCGTTAGTGTCGATCCGGTGATTGACACGCCTGAGCGTCTCCGCGCGTTTGCGGAGAAGTTTAATGCCGATCAAGGGTGGACGTTTGTGACGGGAGAAAAGGGCGAGATTGATTCGTTGCTCCAGTCGCTGGGCGTCGCCGTCACGAACAAAAACGATCACACACCCATGATCCTTATCGGTAACGATTCGCTTGATTATTGGACGCGGGCTTATGGCCTTTCATCACCCACGAAGCTCGTCGACCTGATTGCCGAGGCGGCGAACCGCAAGTAAGAATCAACGCGAGGGTGGCCACGGAGGGCCACCCCTACCGTTGTTGCCCACCGTGCGCCTCCAATGATGTGGCGTGGTTGACTACAACTGTAGGGGTGGCCCTCCGTGGCCACCCTCGCGTTACATAAATATTCTTTCGTGGATTTGTCTCACGATTTCCGGGACGCGGTCGCGTTCGACCGTGACGACGAGATTACACGCCGCTGTACTTGTCCACTCGAGCGACGGATCAACTTGCCGGACCAACGCCGCGCCGGCACTGCCGTTACTCAACCCATCTCCTACACAACCGACGACAGCATGCGTCCCATTCATCCGGTGCGCGATCGCCTTAACCACGCCCGCGGACGGCTCGGACACGGAGCAGATAAGCGTGCCGTCCCGCTCCGGCGTTCTTGAGTTAAGGATGCGGATCGGAATCGTCTGCGGCAACACAGGCTCGATCATCTTCGGATGCATTACGCGTGCGCCGAGCACAGCGAGCTGCGCGGCTTCATCGTAAGAGATGATCGGAACAGTCCGCGTCCCCCGCACGAGCTTCGGATCCGCAGTCTGAACGCCATCAACATCCGTCCAGATCTGTATCTCATCCGCGTGTAGCGCCGCCCCAATCAAGGTTGCTGAATAATCAGAGCTGCCACGACCGAGCGTAGTGGTGAGTCCATCGAGCGTCGCACCGATAAACCCACCCAACACCGGCACACGTTTCGTCTTCAGCCAGGGCCCGAGTTCAGCTCGCGTTCGCCTCGCTACTTCGCGGGCCAACGGATTCGCGTTCCCATGGCGATCGTCCGTCACGATACAGCGGCGCGCGTCAACATACGACGCCGGAATCCCGTGCTCCTCGAGAACCATCGTGAACAGTCGAGCGCAGAGCGTCTCACCGTAAGCCGCAATCGCATCGCGGATCTTAATTTCCGCCATGTCAGTATTGAGCAGTGTGGCAATTTCGCGCCCCGCAGTTTTAATCATGGAGCGGCATTCCTCCACGAAATCCAACTCGAGATTCTCCGCCGCCTCACAATGCCGTTGAAGATGATTTTCAATTACATCCAGATTCGCCGAAATCAGCGCGTCCGTAATTCCACTCATCGCAGACACGACGACGACAACCGGCGCGCTGGTGTGTTCACGCACGATCTGAACGGCGCGTTCGAATGCGCCTGCATCGGCGACGGAGGTTCCGCCGAACTTGAGTACCCTCATGATCTACAACTAAAACTGAAACAAAACTTGGTGAACCTTACTGGGCGAGAGGTGAAGTTTGATTCAGGTTGAGTATTAACTTACCGCGACAACAAAGTGCAAGGAATTTTGCTTGACACGGAAGGTTAAGAGAACTACGCTGCGTCTGTCAATCACGGGTTTTTGTTTCTCACTCGGCTAACGAACCACACGGTCGATAACACGCTTTCAAACTTATAACTTCCAACTCGGTTACGCCGAGTTCACCGAACGATCCCTCAGTCCAATGTCGCCATTGAGCAACCCAACAAAGGAGAAGTGAAATGCTCGGTTTGAGATTGGCCCCCAGGCTATTCGTCATCTGGTTGGCAGCGATGACTCTGATCTTGATGAGTGCGTCAATGATGGCTGCTCAAACGCCAGTGGCCACGAATGAGAAAGCTGCGGTTGATTCGAGTGCAGCAGTGCCGGAGTCTGCACCGAAGAACGCAGCCGCACCCATCCCGATTACTAAAGAAGAAACTCCGACAGCAACAGTCAAGACTGAATCTGAACCGGTAAAAGCAAACACTGCGACGCCGAGCACCGCGCCGGCCGCTCCGCAAGTTGTAACACCATGTCCGCAAGGCTCACGTGTAGTCAACGCCGACGTGGTCGCAATACCACAGGCGATCATGTTGAACCGTCTCGGAGCAACGATCCCCAATGGCTTCGTCTTCGCATTGCGCTCCGACACCGTTAAGACAGGTTTGGGCAACCTCCAACTTCGCCCCGGTAAAAGACCACGGCCCATCGTGCTGCGTGCAAACGTCGGGGATTGTCTTCAAGTTAGTTTTCAGGCCGCAATCCTGGCCGCGAATTTCAGCAACTCGACACCGCAGTCGCCTGCTATCGCGACGACTGAAGTCTCGTTGCACATTCAGGGACAGGAATGGGCCGCCACCCCGTTGGACGACGGATCGTTTGTAGGCAAGAACAACACGAGCCTCGCGACCGTTCCACCATCACCGATACCAAATCCACCGCCAGCGGCGCCCAGCGGTCGAATCTACAGGCTCTTCGTGAAGAACGAAGGAACGTTCCTGCTTTACACGATGGGCGACACAGAAGGGGATCCGGTTGGCGGCCAGCTCAGTCGCGGCCTCTTCGGCGCGCTCAACGTTCAGCCGAACGGCGCGGAGTGGTATCGCAGCCAGGTGTCACAACAGGATCTCGCACTCGCGCAGAAAAAGAACTCATCGGGACAACCGGTGTTCACTGGCGATAAACAACCGGTCATCGACTACAACGCCGTCTATCCAGCCGGTTCGACTCATGCTGACGGCACGCCGATTCCGCCGGGCACGCCGATCCTGAAGATGCTCGATGCCAAAAACAATCTGGTGTACAGCGATCTCACGGCGATCATCACCGGTCCAAAGGCAGGCAGGTTCCCGGGCTCGACTGGAGTAAACAATCCCGAGCCGCCGTGTAACTCTGCAAACAACGGCAGCGGCGCTACGAATCCGCTGTTCTGCGCGAACCCCTCGGCGCCGGATCGCAAACAGCCTTATCGCGAGATCACGATCATCTATCACGAGGTCGGGCAGGTCGCGACGCAGGCGTTTCCCGTGTTCACCGATCCGCAAATGCGCGATACGGTCAACGCGGGTTTTGACGGCTTCGCGATCAACTACGGCACGGGCGGCATCGGCGCGGAAGTCTATGCTAACCGCATCGGGGTTGGTCCGATGGGCTCGTGCGTCGATTGCAAGTTTGAAGAGTTTTTCCTGAGCGCATGGTCGGTTGGGGATCCGGCGATGCTGGTCGATCGACCGGCGAACTCGAGCGTGTTACCGGCGTTCACTACGACACCGGCAGCGCCGCCAGTACCGAACAACCCGCCGTCAACCGCAGCACCGGTAATCTGTACTGCAGCCCAACTCGGTGACACTGGCGCGCCACCGGATCCGAACTGTGCAAATGCGCGTGTGCCGGTCCCCGGCGCGGTCAACGGTTTTCCATATAGCTTGAAGCCGCTCTTGAAAGCGACTAAGGCTTATTACCCGGACGATCCGTCGAACGTCTATCACAGCTACATCAACGACCACACCAAGTTCAGAATTCATCACGGTGGCACGGTCGCTACTCACGTTCACCACCAGCATGCGCACCAGTGGCTGCAATCGCCGAACAGCGATGAAGGCTCGTATCTCGACAGCCAGATGATCAGCCCGGGCGCGAGCTACACGTTGGAAATGACTTTCAACGGTAGCGGCAACAGAAACAAGGTGGTGGGCGATTCGATCTTTCACTGTCACTTCTATCCCCACTTTGCGGCAGGCATGTGGGCCATGTGGCGCACCCACGACACGTTTGAAATCGGCTCTACGCTAGATAAAAATGGTATTCCCGTTTCCGGAACGCGGGCGCTACCGGACGGGGAGATCATGGCAGGCTCACCCACGCCCGCCCTGGTGCCGATGCCAACGCTGCCCATGGCCCCTATGCCGTCTTCGGTGTTCATTCAAAATGGACAGATTGTTTACGGAACTCCAGCCGCTCCCGATCCAACGGGCGCGAGCGTGACACAGAATCCCGGTTTCCCATTCTTCATCCCCGGCATCGCCGGCGCGCGTGCACCGCACCCGCCGCTGGATTTCGCCCCTGATGGATCGGGTGGATTCATGGACGGTGGACTGCCACGACACGTCGTCACTGGCGGAACCATCAGTTATGAGAAGCACGATCAGTTTGACTGGAGTAAAGACCTCGCCACGATGACTGCCAACCAGCTTCCTGAAAAAGGAACGAACGTTGAGCAAGTGGCGATGAAGTACTTTAGCACTCGTTGTCGCCCGTCGTTCTTTCCCGATGGAACGGCAGGCTCGTGTCCGCCACCACCACCGCCGATACCGCCGCCGTTTGTGACCCCGCCGTTCATGACGCAGAACACACCGCCGAAGGGGTTCATACTGAACGGTCTGCCGCGTGGTCCACAGATGGGTGCGCCGTTTGCCGATCCCGCAGTCGACGACAACGGCCAGCCGATTAACGTGATAAATGGAGTACAGCAGAAGCGTATCTATCAAGCTGCTGCAATCCAGCTCAACGTCACCTTGAATAAGAAAGGCTGGCACTTCCCGCAGCAACGTATTCTCACGTTGTGGCAGGACGTGAAGCCGACACTTGCTTACACACCGGGCGGCAGCGGCCGTGCGCCGGAGCCACTCTTCTTCCGTGGCAACTCAGGCGACATCGTCGAGTACTGGCACACGAACCTCGTCCCGAATTATTACCTCGTCGACGACTTCCAGGTGCGCACGCCGACCGACATCCTCGGCCAGCATATTCACCTCGTGAAGTTTGACGTGACTTCATCAGACGGCGCCGGCAACGGTTTCAATTACGAAGACGGCACGTTCAGTCCTGACGAAGTCCGCGAGATCATTCACGCGATCAATGCGCAGCCCGGCGGCTGGACGCCTTGTGCCGGTTGCGGTGCGACTACGCTCGCGCCAAAACCGCCACCAGCTCCGATTTGCGCCGGACCGAATCCACCGGCGCAATGCACGACGGATTGGATGGGCGCGCAAACAACTGTTCAGCGCTGGTATCTCGATCCGGTTGTTAACAGCCAGAACGTAGATCGCACGCTGCGCACAGTCTTCACCCACGATCACTTTGGACCATCGACGCACCAGCAGGCAGGTCTCTACGCTGGTCTGGTTATCGAGCCGAAGGATTCGCAGTGGAGGAGCGCCACGGATAATTCAGCAATGGGCGGCGGCACGATCATTACGCCACCGGTTAGATCTGACGGCGGTCCAACGAGCTGGCAGGCCAACATTCTTACCAGCGGCGCGACCGACAGCTATCGCGAATTCGTGCTCGAGTTTCAGGATCTACAGCTTGCTTATGATCAGGGCTCGATAAAAGTTCCCAGTCCACAAAAGGACAAGGGCTGGCGCGACGGAAATCACGCGGTTAACCCGACCGTGTTTCCGGAGTTTGCCCAAATTCGTCCGCGACTGGTCAGCACTGGAAACATAACTCCGATCACGGGCACGCAATCGGTCAACTATTACAACGAGCCGATCGCGTGGCGTCTCGGACAGTTCAAGGACCTCTCGTACGCTTTCGACAACCAGACAGCGCTCGAGGTCAATCCGAACTTCCCGAACGTGCAGAACCCGAATCCCGATCCCCTCACGCCGCTGATGCGCGCGTACCAGGGCGACAAGGTTCAGATTCGCACGCTCGTCGGCGCGCACGTGTTCGCGCACCAGTTCCAATTTGCTGGTCCACAGTGGTTCGCGGAGCCTTCGTGGAAGAACTCCGGTTATCGCAGCGGCCAGCCGATGGGCTTGTCGGAACACTTCGAATTGCTGTTCAACGTGCCTTCGTCGTCCGCGCCGAATCCAGTGGCGCCGGCCACGACCGTGCGTAAGTGTCCTGACGGGATGTCGAGTGCAAACTGCATCGACTACTTCTACAGTCCGAGTTTCGACGAGTCGGGAATTGCCCAGGGACTTTGGGGCCTCTTCCGCTCGTACGATCCGACCGTGAAAGCGACAAATCTTGCGGAGCTGCCGAACAACCGGATCGCGTCGACTAACAACGTCTCGTATGCAACGTGTCCGGCCAATCTTCAGGCCTCGCAGCAACGTGTCTTCAACATCACCGCTGTGACGGCGCAGAAAGCACTCTCGGGCCAGGCGCAGTCGCCGGGCGAGCTCGTCTTTAACAGCCGCGTAATGCCAGGCACATCAGCGAGCCCTGGAAACATCAGCACGCTGCTTGGCGTCATGTATGTGCGGTCGGAAGATCTCGACAGCAACGGCGTGCTCAAACCCGGCGTTAAGGTTGAACCGCTGGTCCTGCGTGCAAACGCCGGCGATTGTATCGACGTCAATCTGACGAACAAGGTCGATCCGTCGTCGAAGGTGTTCAGTCACAACTTCAATTGGCCGGCGCCGTTCAACGTCACTGTGCCGAGCACTAATGCAACTGACGGCACGGTGCAGGTGCCCGCTTTCAACTCGAAGATGTCAAAGTACGTCGGACTGCATCCGCAACTGCTTAGTTACGATGCGGCGACAAGCTTCGGCATGAATGTGGGCTGGAACAGTAAAGGGTATGCAGACCAGTTCGCCAACTTCAATGAGACGGTCAAGTATCGCTGGTATGCCGGTACGATTGCTCGTGGCGGCAGTGGAGTATTGAGCTACACTCCGGCGGAATTTGGCTCATTGGGTTTATTGCCGTCGGATCCGATGTTCCAACATCCGAATGGCGTGTTTGGACAAATGATCATCGAGCCGGCCGGATCTAAGTTTCAGTGTGGCGATCCGGGTGCGCTCGGATCGTGCGAAGGAGGCAGCACGGTTTCTCGTACCTCAGCCACGGTCACTCCTCCAACGGGAGCCCCGTTCCGTGAATTCTCGATCATGCTGAGTGATGCTTTGATCACTTCGTCCGCACAGCCGATTAATGCGATCAATTACAGCACTGAACCGGCGAACCATCGTTTCGCGAAATCGGGAACAGACGTTTCCTGTATGACCTCGAACACGTTGGCGGATCCGACACAGAGCACACCGGTCCAGATCGGTGAACCGCAAACACCAATCTTTAAGGCGAACCCGGGCGATCAGGTGCGGTTCCGCATGACGCACCCACTCGGCACCGGCAACTCGGAAGTGTTTACGATTCATGGTCATGGCTGGCAGAAGAATCCCTACCAGAACAATTCAACCATCATCGCGTCTAACAACCTTTCGCAGTGGATTGGCTCGCGTGATAATCATGGCTCGACCGATCACTTTGATATCTTGATCCCGAGCGCGGGCGGTACAGGCAAACGCCCCGGTGATTATCTCTACACGACTTATCTACCAGCGGATGCGTCGGCGGGATCGTGGGGAATTTTCCGCGTTGCCACCAACTTTAATCTGCCGACTCCGACTGGAGTTTGCACGCCTGGGGCGGCTACAGAAGCAGCGCCTTCTTCACGAGGGCCGGTTCAGAATTTGATCGACCGCTTCCGTCGTCAGCCACTCAATCCATCCAGCAAACCGTAAGCGCGTGATGTGATTCAACCTTATTGACTATCCTTGAAGGAGGAATTTATGGCCGGCAAGACAGATGATGGCAACAAGAAGGGCAAGAAGGACAAAAAGAATAAAGGCGACAAGTCCTACTGGACCGACACCGTTGCCGTCATATTGAAACGCGATTGCGCCGAAGCCTTGTACGCCGCGCTCGTCGTCGCCCTCGGCACGCTCCCGAGTCCGAAGAAGAAAAAGAAGAAGGATAAGAAGAAGAAAGACAAGAAGAAGAAGGACAAGGGCAAAGACGGTAAGGATGGTAAGGGCGGTAAGAAGAAGTAGACGCTCGGTAACGCCTAAAGGCGTTCTCCGTGATCGAAAACTTTTCGTCACTAACGCGAAGGCGTTCGCCAACGCGCTCGGTTATTAACGCCGAAGGCGTTCGCTAATTTCAGCCCAGGGTTGGAGCGCCAGCAACAACCCTGGGTATGAATTCCAAAATATACGCTAAACCCTGAAAGGGTTCGCCAACCGCCAAACCCTTTCAGGGTTCAAAATTTCTTCTCAATTCGTAACCCAGGGTTGTCGCTGGCGCTCCAACCCTGGGCTGAAATTAGCGAACGCCTTCGGCGTTTAATAACCGAGGCGTAGCGAACGCCTTCGGCGTAAGGGAACTTCTTTGGTTGCGGCGCGGCTCACAACCAGAATTCATCACGAGCAGATCTCCAACGATCTGCTCGATGAATTTCTGCGCCAACGCAAATTCCAGAAGACCTTTTGCCGCAAACTGATCAACCTCGCACGGCAGCGTCGCGTGAAATGGGAACAGCGGTGTTTGGCCGTGCTCATGACCGAACATCTGATTCTCAAGTTACAACCAGACGATCGCGACACATTCGACTGGGTATTCAACGAGCTGAATCTCAAACTTAAACCGTCGCTGCTCAAAGATGGTTACTCGACGGTGGAGCCGCGCCAGTTCATCAACGAGTTTCAGCAGAGACTCGCGCGCCTCGATCGCGTGCATCGAAAAATCCGCGGGACAGATACGTCAGCAACAGCATTGCGCGAATTCGTCGCAGTCTCGCGCAACGAGTGCAAGCTGACGCTCGCGCGCTACTTGTTCACTCCCGAGGAAGTTGTCGATCGGATTGTCAAAGAGATCAAGACGACTGACGGAGTAAAAGACGTCGACGTCATGCAGCCGCCGTTCATGGACGCGGAGACAACGCATGCATTGCAGCGACTGCCTGACTACGAAGCCGGAATCCTGCGGCTGCTCTGCGCCGGACAAAAGACTTACTGGGTTGGTGACAAAACGAGCCAGCGAATCAACTCACTCGTCGAGTATCCACTCACGACAGTCGTGCTCGTGATCAAACCACCGGGCAGCGAGGTGGAGTTTGAGCTCAAACGAGCCGGACGCCGAGGCGCGAATCCGTTCAACGTCGTCTTCCGGCGCGGCGGAAACCGCGTGCCGACGCCGCATCGACTCGACGGTGGCAGCATGCAGTGGCTCCTGCGTTACGAAGAGAAGGCCGCGGCTAAGTTCAGCACGATCTACCGGCTCGTGCACGGTGGGGAAGCGCCGCTGCCTGGCTACGTCTCGCGGACCACAGTCTTTTCGATCCCGACGCGTCATGGACCAGTCGCACTGTTTCGCTATTTAACTGACCGCCATGCCTTCGGCGAGCGTGGCTTCGATGACATGCGCGACGCGATGAAAGACGCGACCGCGGCGTTAGTCAAAGAGGAAGGTGAGAACCTGCCCGCTGTTGCCGGTGACATGGGACTGACGGCGGAGTTTTTGAGCCACGTGGCTCCGGCCCAGTCGATAATGACCGGCACGAGCTCGTTTAGAATCGACAAGCTCGGTCTATATCTTTCGGCGTACGGCGCGCAGACATACTTCAACGACTGGCTCCGTGTCGATTTCGTAAAAGCCGACGCGAAACAGTTTGCCGACACGTTGCTCGAGGAAGTGCTCGGCGTCTATGAGCCGCCCGACGTAGCGCTGGTAGATTACGGCGGCTACGTCGACGCAGCTTTTGCCGTACCTGCAAACCGCGCGCGTGCTGACGAGATCTTTCTCGAATTCGTGCGTGAGATTGCGACTGTTTGGGGAACGCTGCTGGGCGCGCGCGGTCATTCGCGTGGCGAATCGTTCGTCGCGAGAAACGTTGGTCTAAGAAGCGTGTGGGAGCAAGGGCGATGGAAGGTCAAACTGATCTTCATGGACCACGATGCGCTCTCGCTACCCGATCTCGAAATCGGTCACTTCTTCGCGCAGGGCGCCATGCAGGCAATGCTGCTTGACGAGCGTCACCTGTGGGGACGCGCAAACCCGGCGCTGTTTCCAGTGAGCATCGTCGGTTACCTGATGAGTATTTATCGAATTGATAGTGAGTTGGGAACACGCGCGCTTGCGTTGGCGGAAAAAGAACTGAAAGCCGCGTACGACAAGACGCACCAGGCGATGTTGAATGACCGTCGGCTACGTGCGTTCTTCAGCGATATCTTCATGAGCCGTCTGTTTGATTGGGACGAGTTTGTGCGTGGCTATCTCGGGGGGCAAGGGCAGGATGCGAAGTGGAAAAAGAAGATGAAGAAGTTGTTCGCTGAAAAAGGATACGAGAAGGACACCTTCGAGTATTACATGGAGGCTGCCGACAAGGGCCGGGGCTTTCTCGAGCGCAACAGCTTTCTTTTTCATCCACAAATAGAATCTGTGTAGTCTGTGGTTGAAGTGGTTTTGCCCGAAAAGTCACCTCTGTGTTCTCTGTGCCTCTGTGGTTGAAGATTGCTTAGGAAAAACAACCACAGAGACACAGAGAACGCAGAGGTTGCACAGAGAAATCAGACTTTTCAGGCAAAGCCGGATGAAGTATTTAAGTATGACGACACGTTACGAGCAAGATGGGATCGTGTTTCCGATCTCCGTGCTATCCGCGGACGAAGTTTCTCGATACCGCACGGCGCTCGATTCCATCGCCGCACGGTGTGGTGAAAGCAGTCTAAAACGCTTTGACAACTTGCACCTGTTTTTTCCGTGGGCCTACCAGCTTGCGACTCATGCGGCGCTGCTGGACGTAGTAGAGAATTTTTTAGGTCCTGACCTCGTGATCGACGGCACGCTCGTCTTTTACAAGCCACCGCACGATAGCAGCTACGCGTCATGGCACCAGGACAGTGTTTACTCCGGCTGGCACCTGACGCCTTCGATCTCGGCGTGGATCGCGCTGACGTCGAGCAACCGCAACAACGGCTGCATGCGAGTGGTTCCCGGCTCGCACAAGCTCGGGCTGATGGAGCACGACAATGTTGAGAACGATCCAAACCTGCTGAACCGGCGTGGCGAAGTGATCCGGCTGGACGTGAAAGAGTCGGACGCGATCGACGTCGTGCTGCGACCTGGTGAGATGTCTTTGCACCACACGAACATCGTGCATGGCTCGAACGCAAACACGTCTGATGGTCCACGCATCGGGTTCATCGTGCGCTTCGTGACGAACCAGACGCCCAATCGCGATCGTCTTGTCGTGCACGCGCGCGGCAATGCGGATTGCAGTCACTTGCAACTGGCGTCAGCGCCGGTCAGTGAGGATATGGAAGTAGCGATCGCCGAGTGGAGCTCAGTCGCGCGGAAGTCTTAGGGCGTGATTTGGTGATTGAAAGACGCGATCGCTTGGGGCACCGCGTCTGAAGAAGTGAACGCTACTGTTCTTTGATACATGATTGTTTGTGATATCGATGCCGCGCGTAATGCTCGTCCGGCGAAGTAATTCTGCCTGGTCGTGATTGAGATCGATGACGTGATCGAAGCCGGTGGCGGCGTCAAACTCCTCACACATGCGGAGATTAGCGCGGATGTCGAGAGCTTCGATATAAATGTCGCTCTCCGAGAGCACAACGAAGTCGCGTTTAGGCGCGGCGTCGACCACGATCTCGACGAGTGGCGCGAAGTATTCTTCGTAGTAGCGCTTGAGAAACGAGAGGTTCCTCGGATCACCGCGATCGTTGATGACGATCGTTGTGCGACTCAGAAGACGGTCCATCTGAGCGCCAAACAGGACGAGCGATTTCTCGAGGTACCAGTGGCGCTCGAGACGGTTTTGAACGTCGGAGTATTCGGCTGCAACCCACGCCAGATTGGGCCTGAAGCAGTAGCAGTTGAATCGCTCCTGTAAGCGGTAACTGTTCATGTCGAGCACGTGCTCGGCCCGCGCGTTTAACTCGATGAAGGAGGAGAACACCGTGTTCTTCAGCGCGTAGGCGTAAGTCGAGTTTGCCTTTGTGATTCGGCCCACGTGTTCGGAAATCTGCGCCGGCTCGTCTTTATGAAGCGCACCGAAATACAGCATGTCCCAGTCGTCAGGCACTTCCTTGCTGAAGCTGGCGAACTTGCTTTGAAACTCAGGATCGAGGACTGTGTCGTCTTCGAAGATCAGCACGCTGGGTGCGTTGGACCGCTGCGCTTCACGGACCACCTCGACGTGACTGAGCAGGCAGCCGTAAGCGCCGTCACTATGAGTCCAACCAGCAGGCTTCGTGATAGTCTCGCCGTCGCACGCAGCGAAGCGTTGGACCGGTCCCAGACCATGTTGCGCAAGCTGAGCCTGCATACGCTGCCAGCGCTCGGGCCGTCGATCGAGATTGATACAAACGATTTTTGGAAACAGGATGGACAAGATTTTTCAGGTGAACCGCGTTAATCCTGAACAATCATGTGAATCATGTCAACGCTGACGAAGCAACAATTAACTGATTACGAGGAATTCGGCTTCCTCGATTCGATTCCGATTCTGTCGGCGGATGAAGTGCGCCATTTTCGCGCCGAAGTCGACCAGACGTGCGCGGCGCTCGGCGGTCGTATCACGCGTCTCGACCAGCCACACTACTACTTTCGCTGGGCCTGGGAGCTCAGCACGCACCCGCGCGTACTCGACTGCATGGAACAACTCATTGGACCAAACATCATGCTCAAGTCCACCCGCCTGTTCTACAAGTTTGGCAGCAGCGACTCGTTTGTGGGCTGGCATCAGGATGGTCTCACTGAACAACTTAAAGAAGCGTGCGTGCCCGCGATCTGGCTTGGACTAACGCCCGCGACTGCCGAGAACGGATGTTTGCGCGTAGTGCCGCGATCGCACCGACTCGGCCTCGTGCGCCATGATGATTTTCCCAACCCCGACAACTTAACGACGCAGGGCGCGACTGCGCAGGTGCCGATTCAGGCGCCGCACGACGTGGTCATGCACGCCGGTGAGATGAGTTTGCACCATCCGCTGATGCTGCACGCTTCGAATCCCAATCGCAGTGTCGAAGCACGCATCGGTTTCTCCGCGACTTATTCGACACCGGCGTTGATGAGCAGCCGCACCGCCGTCGCGTGGGTGCGCGGCCAGGGTCCAATAGATCGTTTTCGCGTCGTTGAGGCGCCGCGTTTGTGCTCGATGGAAGAAGCAGTTTCTGCCTACTGCGCCGGCAAACATCAGGTTCTTTTCGCAAAGTGAAAACTCCGCTGCTCAGTGTTGTGATTCCTACGTGGAACCGTGCCCAATTGGTGGGCGACGCGATCCGCAGTGTGCTCGCGCAAGGCGCGGTCGAAGTTGTCGTGGTCGATGATGCGTCGACAGATTCGACTGCTGAGCTGCTCGAAAGGGAATTTGGCGATCGGATACGTTTGTTGCGACTCGAGCACCGTCGCGGGCCTGGAGGAGCGCGTAATGCGGGTGCGCGTCTCGCGCGTGGTGAGTTTGTCGGGTTTCTCGACTCGGATGACGTTTGGCTACCCGGAAAATTCGATGCTGAGCTCGAAGTGTTTGCGCGGTTTCCTGAAGCCGAGGTCGTCGTTTCTGACAGTCAAAACTTTTTCGAAGGCGCAGCGGATGGCGAGAGTCGTTTTGCGCAAAACGGTTTGCTCGCTGCGACAGGTCTTCAGGTGCGGTTAGCAAGTGATTGTCACTGGCTTTGGACGAATAGCATGAACACCGTTCACACGTGCTCGATCACTGTGCGTCGTGATGCGTTGGCGAGGCTTGGTGAGAAGTTGTTCGCTGAAGACCTCGTGTGTTGTGAGGATTGGGAGTTTCAGATGCGGCTTTACCATGCGTGTCGTGTGGTCGTTTTGCCGCAGGTCTGGTCGCACGTGCGCCGGTTTGTTGATGCGTCGCGGATGGGTCGGAACGTACCAGGGCAACCGACAAGACCCGAGCAGGAGATGCTGCTGTTGCGATCGCGGTTGACGGTGATGGAACGCATGGAACTGCAAGGACTAGATTCACATTTAGCTTCCGAGCTGGAGCGCTTCCGAACAAAAACAGCCACAGATTTTCACGGATTGGTAGCGGATTAATGATTGAGGAAGTACATCTCTGGCGGGGTTCAGCGGAGCAGCGGGCGATGCGTTCGCAGCTTGTGAAGACGACGCAGTTTGCCTATTTTGACGCACAGCTAGATCATCCGGATTGGTCTGGCAAACGAGTGCTTGATTTCGGTGGGAATAAGGGAAACTTGCTGCACGATCCGGCGTGCACGATCCGTCACGAGAATTATTACTGTCTCGACATAATTCGTGACGCAATCGAAGAAGGTCGCAAAACATTTCCGCAAGCAAATTGGTTTCACTACAATCGATATAACTGTTCGTTCAATCCTGAAGGCGTTGTCGATCAGCCGGTGCCGGATTTGGGCGTTGAGTCTGATTTCATACTCGCTTACTCAGTCTTTACGCACACGAGTTGGAAAGAGACGAAGGATTTAGTCGAGCAGTTACGCGCGCGCCTCGCACCGGGCGGAGTCCTGGCATTCACGTTCATCGATCCGCACTGGGAATCGAACCTGCGCTGGCGATTGGAAAAGTACAACTCGGCTGATCGCGTAGCAGAATTGTTGGAAAAAAATCGTGACGCTGACTGGTGCTCGCTCGTGAATGGCATTGAGCTTTACGTGAACGACAGCGGCATGTGGGATCCAGCATCGGAGAATTGCATCACGTACAACGTCTACTACACGGAAGATTTTTTGCGCGCACAATTCCCGGGCGCGCAGATCAATAGCCCCGTCAATGGAGAAATGCAGCACTGCTGTGAGCTTTCCAGATAACGCAAAAGTATTTGTTCCTCCGAACGTTGCGCGCGAGATACTCGCGGCCGCTGAGCGTCTGCCGCAGTACGACAACCGTGAGTTTTATTCGACCGACCTGCAAGCTCACGTCCTCAACTCTGTTCGTGAAAATTGCCCTAAAGCCTTCGATGCGGTAGTCGCCGAAATCAAACAACGTCTCGCACGCTGGCCATACTGTGCACTCGTGCAGGGTCTGTCCTTCGACGAAGGCAACCGCGTCTTCGTCGCGATCAACCGCGCGTTCGGCGAGCTCGTCGCTCGTCCTTACGAAAAACCGCGCGCGCAGCTCGTGCACTACATTCAACCTTCAACCGACATCGTTTCCACTCGCGGCGGTCATGAGAGCGAACGACTGCACACCGACTGCGCCGACTGGGAACCGCCGGTCGAGCTGATCTCGATGGTGTGCGTCCGCGCAGATCCCGACGGCGGCGGTCGCTCGCGCGTGCTCGACGTCGACACGATCAGAAACGAAGTGGAAACTCACTTCGGCCCTGACACACTCACGCGCCTCGAAACCGAGCCTGTCCCGTGGCAACTCGCGCCTTACTGGGGCGGCGGTGTGAGTTGGCGACCCGTGTTGACGAAGTCGAGCATGTGCTGGCGTCGCTACACGATCGACATGGCGCTCGACTCAACCGGCGCGACGCTTTCAGCTGACATGCTCGACGCGCTCAAGAACTTCGAAGATCTCGTTTCAACTACACCACAGACGCTCGACTTCCTCATGCGCGAGGGCGAGCTTCTATTCTCAGACAACCGCCGCACGATCCACGCACGCACGCCGATCGCCGCCGGCCCAAACTCCAATCGCCTGATGATCCGCAGTTGGATAAGAACATCCTGTTAATCTTGTAAATCCTGTAATCATGTCAAAACCTCAATACGCACAGCTAAGCGACCACCTGGAAGTTGACCCGATTACACACATCGATCCGAAATCTTTGATCGGTCACTGGATCAACTCCAACCCCGACACCATCAGCATCGCACGCATCAACATCACCGAAGCAAACGGCAAACTCCAGTTACAAGTATTCGCCGTCGGCCCCGATGGACCAATTGACTGGGGAATCGCGAGCGCCGAGGTCTTCGCCGCCAACCCGGCATCGAGTACGGGCGCCGGTTTCACGTGTACCTACGACTTCGGATTCGCCGAAGCACGTTTCCAGGCAATGATCATGAAAGGCCTCCTCGTGCTGGCCCAGTTTCATACTTTCAAAGACGACAGCAACCGCGCAAGCTACTTCATGCGCGAGTATTACGCGATGACGCACGAACACTTCGACCAATGAACTACAAACAAAAGAGCCATCTGCATCCCGACTTACTCAATCCGGCGGCGGCGAATCTCGACCCCGACAAACTTCTCGGCCGCTGGATAAATACAAACTGGGAAACACGCGGCATCGCTGAGTGCACCGTGGCGCGCGAAGGCGACGACATCAACGTCCATATCATCGGCGTCGGCGAAGACGGACCGATTCACTGGCCCACAGCACTTGCTACACCGCTCGCAAACCTCGAAGAAGAAGCGGGCCAGCGTACCCCCGCGATGACCGCGACGTTCGATCTCGGTTTCATGCGCGCGGACACACACCTTCGAATCAATAAAGGCGTGTTTGTGATCGTTTTGTTCGCGACCTTTCTCGACGACAGCGGTCGCGCGAATTATCTCAATCGGGAATTTTTTTATCGCCACTCGTAATCATGGGGTTCCTTTCATCGAAAACGGGGCAGTTCACTTACTTCTCGCTACAACTTGGTGAAAAGGACTGGAGTGGTAAGAGCGTGCTCGACTTCGGCGGCAATGTGGGCAACATGCTGCGCGATCCGAATTGCACGATCCATCATGAGCGTTACTGGTGCCTCGACGTGGTTGAGGAGTCGATAGGAAAGGGCAAAGAGGAGTTCCCGCGCTCGCACTGGATTTTTTACGATCGCTATTCGTTCTTTTTCAACCCCCACGGAGTCGAGCTGCTCAAGCTGCCGCCGATTGAAGAGACATTTGACTACATCGTCGCGTACTCGGTCTTCACCAACACGTCACGCACTGACATGCTCGATCTAGTGAGCCAGTTGGAAAGTAAGCTCGCGAACGGCGGCGCGCTCGCGTTTACGTTCATCGATCCGCATTACTCTTCGTGGCCGGAGCGTTATTATGGAAACAATCTCGTGTGGCGCCTCGAGCGCGAGATTTACCTCGAAGGCGAAAAGGGAAATACTCTCGACATCGACATCCCCCGTCTTGCTGCCGAAGCAAAGGATTCGAACTGGTTCGTATTAGTCAACGGTGAAGATCTCTACCTCGAAACGGAGCAGATCAGAGACTACGCACCGGAAGAGCAACGCACCTATCACATGTTTTACACGGTGGACTACATGCGATCATTATTCCCTAACGCTGAAATTCTTCCCCCGGTAAACGACGAGATGCAGCATTGTTGTGTGATTAGAAGAATGTAATGCTTCTCTGTGCAACCTCTGTGTTCTCTGTGTCTCTGTGGTGTTCTTACGAGTAACCACAGAGACACAGAGAACACAGAGATTGCACAGAGAAAAGTGACCTGTATGGACTTTGTCGCACTCACTCCATCGCAGCGCCAGTCATTCGCGGACGACGGCTACCTCGTCGTCCCGAACGCGCTCGCTCGCGACACGGTCGACAATCTCCTCACCGAAGCCGACCAGCTTTGCGCGCCCTTCCTCAACAAACCGGAGCTCGCCGATAAGCCGGAATACAACCATCTCGATCTGCGTCGCGGGCTCCTCAAACACAAAGCACTACTCGCGCTCGTCGCAAACTCAACCACGGTCCCTTTACTGGTCCAACTACTGAGCCCGAACATCCACCTGCACTCGACAACCGTCATCTACAAACGGCCTGAGACGCCCAACGCGCCGACATTCCGTCGCGGCTGGCATCGCGACATTCGCATGCCGAGAGATCTCGGCCACGAGAAACTCCCGCTCGTCGGCATCAAGGTCTGTTACTGCCTGACTGATTTCCAGCAGCCGAATTGCGGCATGACGCTCATGGCGCGCGGCACACACCTGCGCACCGAGCCTTTGCAGCTCGCGAAAGGCGAAGTCGATCCGCTCGGTGTCGAAGTCAAAGATCTCAAACTCAATGCGGGCGATGCGCTCTTCTTCGAGAACCGGATCTTTCACACCGCCGCGCCCAATCGCAGCGACCGCACGTCGAAGGTCGTGATTTACGGTTACGCGTATCGTTGGATGAAGCCGGAGGTTTATCTCGAAACACCCGACGAGCAACAACTACTCACTGTGGATCCGATCACGCGGCAACTGCTGGGCGGCTATCGCGACGTCGACACGCCTCCTTGGGCTCTCGAGCGTTGGGCCAAACGCCACGGCGTGTCGCGTGAAGCGCCACCTTGGACCGTAAACGCATAATATGTCCTTACACGACGAAACAAGACTCATTGACGAAGCGAAGGAATTGTTCGCCGACAGCCGCACGTTTTTGTGGAACCTCGTCTCGACGCGCCTAACGCAGTTTCCGTACTTCGACGAGGTGCTCGGGCATCCGGAATGGCACAGGCGGAAGATCCTCGACTTCGGTGGGAACGTTGGCACGTTTCTCGAGAGTGCAGGCGACAAGGTGGGCCACGAAGATTACTGGTGCATCGACATCAATCGCGCTGTGATCGAGCAGGGAAGCCGCACGTATCCGCGCGCGCATTTCGTTCACTTCAATCGCTACAGCTCGCAATACAACCCGCACGGTATTCGCAATCTCGCGATACCGGATTGCGGCGGGGTGAAGTTTGATTTCATTCTCGCGTTTTCGGTTTTTACGCATGTCGATGTGAACGAGATGGTAGAAACGGTTGGCGCGCTGCGGCGGATGCTGGCGCGTGACGGCGTGCTCGCGTTTACGTTCTTCGATCCGCAATACGACCGGTCGTTGTCGGCGCCGGCGCAGCCGCGTGGGATGACGGTGCTCCGCAACCTCGGGCCGCGTGGGAAGAGTGAGATGGTGAAGCGCGCGCGCTGGTTCGTGATCATTGACGATCGTTTGTATGTCGAGCCGGGTAATCTCGTGTGTCACCAAACGCGCGAGGGCAAAGCGCTCGAGTCGTACACGTCGTTCTTTACCACAGATTATATGAAGGAGTTATTTCCGAAAGCGACGATCCATGTGCCGGTCTGTCGTGAGTGGCAGCACTGCTGTGTAATTAGACAGGATTAACAAGATTAGACAGGATTTACATGTAAATCCTGTAAACAACTACGATGACTCTCAAGTTCCACTGGATGTTACCAAAAGGCGGCGAGGTCGCTTTGGATGGGCAACAGAGTCCGCGCGAGGCGGCGAGGTATCGCATCGAGTCGATGCAGAGCACGTCGCCTGCCGTGCGGCCTGATCTCGCAGGCTGGACGACATTCGCGCGTCACGCTGAAAACGCCGGTATCGATTCAACGCTGATCTCGTTCAGCCGTTACGAGCCCGATCCGTTTCTCGTGGCGTGTGCGTTGGGCCAGGCCGTGCAGAAACTCAAATTCATCATCGCTTATCGCTCGGGCCTGATGCAGCCCACAACATTCGTCCAGCAGATGAACACCGTCTCAGCACTCGTGCAGGGACGCGTGTCATTCAACATCGTCGCCGGCAGCTCGAGTGAAGAGCAGCGCGGTTACGGCGACTACCTCTCGCACGACGAGCGTTACGCGCGCGCCGAAGAGTTTCTCGCCGTCTGCAATGCTTTCTGGCGTACGAATGGTGAAGTCAACTTCGACGGTAAATACTATCGCGTCGAACAGGCAAAACTCGCGACGCCGTTTGTCGCGCCGGACAAGCAAGCGCCCGAGATCTTCGTGTCAGGACATTCCGAACAATCGGAGCATCTTGCCTCGTCGCAGGGGACTATCTGGCTGCGTGTCGCGGAGAGCCCGTCGAAGTTGGAGCCGATCGTCGCACGCACACGCGCGCGCGGAACGGGGGTCTGCCTGCGCTGTTGTTTGTTATGCCGTCCCACGCGTGAAGAAGCGATCAGCGCCGCTCAAACTCTGTTACCAGTAGATGCAAAGGAAAGCACGACGACGATGAAGGACGATTCGCAGATGTATCGCGAAGGCAACGAGCTGGGGCGCGATGCGTTCTGGCCCGAGCCGTGGCTCTGGACCGGCCTCGTTCCGCACTACGGCCCGGTCTGGACCACTATGATCGGCACGCCTGACGAGCTGGCGGCGGCGTTTCTTGAATACAAACGGATCGGCGTGACGGAGTTCATCATTTCCGGTTGGCCGGAAGTCGATACGGTAGACGTTTTCGGACGCGAGATACTGCCTCGCATTAATCAAGCATGAGCCTGAGATTTCACTGGATGATGCCGAAGGGCGGCGAGGTCGGCATGAAGACCGCGCAGGAGACGTCGCGCGTGGCGACGACGCAGGCGCATTCGCCCGCCGCTTTGCCTGACATGGACGGCTGGCTGCGGTTTGCGCGTGCTGCGGAAGAGGCGGGCATCGAGTCGGTGTTGCTGTCGTTTAGTCGTTACGAGCCTGACACGATCTTTGTCGCGTGTGCGATGGGCCACGTGACGACGAAACTCGGGTTCATCGTTGCGTATCGTCTGGGGCTGATGCAGCCGGCGACGTTCGTGCAGCAAATCAACACGTTGTCAGGTTTGATTGGTGGACGCGTCAGTTTGAATGTCGTGGCAGGCAGCTCGGCGCTTGAGCAGCGCGGGTATGGAGATTACCTGGACCACGATGAGCGATACGCGCGCGCGGAAGAGTTTCTGACTGTGTGTCACGCGTTCTGGGCGGGTAATGGCGACGTGAGTTTCTCGGGTAAGTATTGTCACGTCGATAAGGGAAAGATCTTCACGCCGTTTCTCGCGCCGGATCGCAGCGAGCCGGAGATTTACGTGTCGGGGCATTCGGAGCAGGCGCAGCACCTCGCGCTCACGCAGGCCTCGTGTTACCTGCGCTTGATCGATACGCCGGAGAAGCTTGCGCCGATCGTCGGGCGCTTTCGTGAGAATGGTGTCGAGGTTTGTTTGCGGTTGTGTGTGATTTGCAGGCCGACGATGAATGAGGCGCTCGCCGCCACGCAGGCGCTCATGCCGCCTGAAGAGGTCGAGAAGCAGGAGCGGAAGATTTTATCGAGCAGCGATTCGCAGACGTTGAAGGAGGCGTTGCGCGCGGCGGATGATGTGGGTTGGATGAATCGAAATCTCTATGCGGGCCTCGTGCCGTACTACGGTTCGTCGGCGATCACTCTCGTAGGAACGCCTGCGGATCTGGCGCGTGCGTTTATGGAGTACAAGCGGATTGGAGTGACGCAGTTCATTATCGCGGGCTGGCCCAAGCTAGATGAGATGGTGATCTTCGGACGCGACGTGCTGCCGCTCGTGCGTGAGTTGGAGCAAAAAGCATGAGTCCTCTTGAGCATTTTTGTGAAGCTTTAGCGACAGCCCGCGTCGAGCTCGATCCGTTTCCACACTTTTATCTTGAAAACGTTTTCCCGGAAAATTACTACCAGGAAATGTTACGCAATCTGCCTTCGACGGATGTCTACGATAATCTCTACGAAGTCACGGATTTAAAACTCGATCACTTCCGTCACCGCAATCAGCGCGACATGGACGCCGGTTGGATCGATCGGCTCCCGCAAGATCTGCAACCATTCTGGAAGTCTTTTAATAACTGGTTTCTCGGCCCCGATCTCGCCCAGGCGGTGCTCGAGTCGTTTCACAGCGAACGATCGTCATGGCCGGAAGTATCCGTCGAGTCACAATTCATGCGGCATCGTGCCGGTTACTTCCTCAGTCCACACTCCGACCTGTACACAAAGCTCGCTGTGCTTCTGATCTACCTCGCGCCTGATAACAGCGCTGAGCATCTCGGTACTTCGCTGTACCGCCCGAAGGATCCGTCGTTTAGCTGTCCCGACAGCAAGCACTATCCGTTTGAAGACTTCATACGCGTGAAGACCGCGCCTTACAAACCGAACTCGATGCTGGCGTTCATGCGCTCCGATATCTCGTTTCACGGTCTCGAGCCGCTGTTGGAGACTGATGTCGCAAGCGAAGGACGCGATGTGATCCAGTATGTGCTGCACGACAAGCAAGTGCGCGAGGCGCAATTACGTGAAAAAGAGAGGGCCACGACATGAGACGCATGGTCTTTGTCTGTCGTACCGCGACGGGAGAGAGCTTGCGCAGCGCTCAAGCGCTCAGCCATCTCGAACACGTTGAATTATTGGGTATTGTCGAACGTACTGTAGGGGTGGCCCTCTGTGGCCACCCGTCGACGGGAGTTCAACGCGACGGGTGGCCACAGAGGGCCACCCCTACAGTTGATGACGTGTTCATCGATACCGTTCAAGTCCCAAATGTTCACGACGCAGATCAGTTGATTGCTGCAGCGCAAAAGTTCGGACCGCTGGATGACATCGTTACCGCGCAAGAGACGTTGCTTGAGCCTGTGGCTAAAACACGTGAAGCACTCGGTATTCCGGGCATGAGCTCGGCAACGGTGCGACAGACGCTCGACAAGTCGCTACTCAAATCGACATTGCGGAGTGCCGGAGTGCAGACGCCGCCCGACCGCATTGTCACGAGCAAGAGTGATGCAGTGCGCTTTTTGAGCGAAGTTGGCTTCCCGATCATGTTGAAGCCGTTGAGCGGCAGCGGCGCGCTCGCGACACTGCTGATCCACACTGCCGCTGATTTAGATCACGCATTGAACCTTATGCAACCGTCACCGGAACATCCCGTGCTCGCCGAAGCTTATCTGCACGGGCAGGAGCTGTGTTTCGACACAATTACGCTATATAACGAAACACAGCTCCATTCGATCTGTTTCTACTATCCGTCGATCCTCGAAGCTGTGGAGCATCCAGAGCTCCAGTGGAGCTGCATCATGCCACGTGAGATCGATCTCTACAGCGACTTCATCGAACAAGGGCTCGCAGCAGTCAGGGCGTTGTCGGTCGGAAACTCTTTCACACACATGGAAGGCTTCCTCGACGACAAAGGCAGACTGCTCGGCTTCACTGACGCGACACTTAGGCCCGCAGGCGCGCGAATCGGTCCCATGCTCGGTTTCGCCTACGATATCGATCCTTATCGCGCCTGGGCGAGAGTCGTAGTTGACGGGTGTTTCGATGGCCCATGGGAACGCAAGTATGCGGTGGGAACGATCTTCCTGCGTGGCGTCGGTTCTGGTGTGATTGAGAATGTTGAAGGCATCGAAAAGATAAGAAGCGAACTCGGCGATCTTATCGTCGACGCACGTTGGCCCAACGCGGGCGCGCGAAAGTCAGACACGTACACCGGCGACGGCTACGTCACGCTTCGGCATCCCGACACAAGCAAAGTCAGAGACGCACTCGAGTCAATCAGAAACACGATAACGATCACGTATAGCAAACCGGAAACAAACCTGCAGTGGAAAGACAGATTTCAAAACTACCAACAACTCAACAGACCAGCATGGGAAGCGGGAGGATCATAGTGACGGTACAAGCACCACGCGCGTTCAATCGAGAGATGTATCACGATCACCCGGAGAACGTCTTCTACGGCACCGATGACGGCGCTCAGGACGGCTCTTTCTCCGAGTTTGCAGAGATCAAAGCTCACTACGACAACGTCGCGCCACAAAGACAAGCAGACATTCACATGATCAGCGTCGTGGGCGGCCTCTACGGTCTCAATCTGATCCCGCTCTGGAAACCATCGCGCATCACGATCTTCGACATCAATCCCACGGCGATCACTTACTTCCAGATCATTCGCCGCGTGTTCACCACGAGCCGCGACGTCGCACACTTTCTCCAGCGACTCACGGACGGCGATTACGAAGTCGAAACAGAACGCGAGCAGTTTGTGCGCGAAAACATCCGCCTGAAGCAGCACGGAAACCTGCCGCGCGAGCGTGGCTCGACGAAGCGCCCGTACGAGCAAAGCTGGCAATACGCTTTCGAACACTTCGATCTGACGAAGAAGATCCTGACTGAAGCGCCACTCGAGATCCGCACCGAGCCGATGGAGAGCGAAGGCTTTCGCACCTGGATTCGCGAGCAGAACAACCTCTGGATCTATGCTTCGAACATCACGGAGTTTCACTTCTTCGACCTCGAGTTTGCGAACCCGACGAACGTCGTGCTGTTGCAGATCATCTTTCCGGGCGACGTGGAGCTACTCGATCTCGCGCCACTCGCCGGTGGCCCAGTCAAGGTCGACTTCCACATCCCATTGAAAGCGGAGCGAGCGAAGGAGTCACAGAATGGTTAACAAGACACGAATCAAAACAGACGCAGGGCCACCGGCACTCGGCACTTACTCGCAGGCTATTCGCACGGGCGATCTGGTTTTTGTGACGGCGCAGACGGGACGCGATCCGGATACGGGCAAGCTCGAAGAAGGACTCGAAGCACAAACGCGCCGCATGTTTTCGAATCTCGATGCGATACTCAACGCGGCGGGTTGTTCGGCGGCTGATGTTGTAAAGGTGACACTGCTGCTGGCGGACATTAAAGACTTCAAAGCCGTCGACGTGATCTACGCTGAATGGCTTCCGGGCTTGGGCATCACGCCACTGCCCGCCCGCACCGCTTTTGCAGCAGCGACGTTACCGGCCGGCGCGCTCGTGATGATGGATCTCGTCGCAGCAGTGCCACTTGAATGAAGCCGCAAAAAGGCACAAAAAGCACAAAATATTTTGGCCCTACACAGCAATCATATTTTGTGACTTTTGTGCCCTTTTGTGGCTAAAAATTTCTTTCTCGTATTCGGCGAGGTAGTCCTGGGCCATGCGCAGGTAATGGAATTCGCGCATGGCTTTTTCGCGGCAGGTTGCGGGATTAATTTCACCGATGCGTCTAATGGCGTTCAGGTAATCGGGCTCGTAGCGGCAGACGAAGCCGACGTCGCGAGTGATGATGTCAGGGCACGCGCCTTTGTCGCTGCAAATCACCGGCGTCCCTGACATCAAGGCTTCAACCATCCCGAGTCCGAACGCTTCGTCGATGCGCGTCGGAAAGAGAAATGCCTTCGCTCCCGCGAGTAGCTCGGCTTTGCGTATCCCGCGCACGTCGCCGACATACTCCGCGCCAATCTCGCGACACAGCGACGTAATCCGCATGATGCGTTTGTAATTGTTTCCTGTTCCCGCCACGACGAGCTTGATACCGTGTCGCGCCGCGAGAGAGAGCGCGATGTCGAGGCCCTTCTTCATCTCCCAATCCATCGACGACATGAACAGAAAGTAATCCCGCTTCTTCTCCGAGTAGATGCACGCATCCGGATCGATGCCGTTGAGCACGAAGCGCGTGCGGCCGTGCAGGTGCGCGAGCGTGCGTGAGACGAAGATCCAATTATCGGTGGTGGCGCGTTGCGGCATACCGATAGTGCGCATGTCGATGTGGCAGGTCGCGACCCACGGACGACCACTCGCTTCCCACTCGCGCGTCAAGTTTGGAAACTGATCGGAGATCGTGTGCAGTATGTCGCAATCCCAGACCGGCTTTGAAACGAGTTTTGCTCCCGGCGGCAAGGGCATGGCTGCGCCGTCGGCGAGGAAGTAGAAAACTTCGTGACCGAACTCCGTCAGTCCTTTCATTAACAGGTCGTGCATCCAGAAGCCTGAGCCCGAAGGGTAGGTGCGCGGGTGCAGACCACTGCCGCGCGAGCCGAAGGCCGGATAGCGATGGGGGGACGCTAGCAGTATGCGCATGGGTCAGCTATTGAGTGCCGTCGACGCAGGCGAGCCAAGGGCCATCGGCTTGTTGGTGCGCGTCGATGTGGTGCATTCCTTTTGCGTTCCAGCCGTTACCACTGGCTTTGAGAATCGGGATGGGAAGCTCAACTTCGGCGTAATTATCTTTCGTCAAATTTGTAATCTCAAAGGCCCTGACACTCGAACCGTATCTTAGTGCGCAATCTTGAGCAAGGCGGAAGAGCCGGTTGCCAAGTTTCAGGATGCGTCCGGCGGGTCGCGCGCGGCTTTTGTCGTTTTGGATCAACGGGCTCTTTGGGTGCTCGGTCCATGGCCCAGTCAATTCATCTGCGAAATAGAGTTTCAGCGTGTCGTGCTGGTAAGGCGGGGAACAAGTGAATAGCCACCACCGATCGTTGAAGCGAAGGAGCGACGGGTCGGCATGCTTGCCTTTGAGCAATTCCGCAACCTGGGTCCAGTCGTATGGAAAGTTGAGAGCTTTGTAGAGACAAACGGCGTCGGCTCTGAGCATTTCGGGAATCATGTAGTATTGGTTCTGCCATTCGAAGACGTACGGGTACGAGAGGTGGAATGGCTCTTCGAGGACGATGCGATCGTAAGTCCACGTGCGCGCGTCGTTGCTGGTGGCGAGCCCGATCTCGCCGAGTTTCGTTTCGCTGTGCATGACTTCGAAGAACATGTACCAGGTGTGATCGCGGCGGAGCATGAATGGATCGGCGACGAAGTCTGCGGGGATGTCAGTGATGTCGGCTTTAGTTAAGACCGGCGGCGCGGGTTCGAGGTTGAAGGGCGAAAGGCCAGTGTAAATTGCGATTGACCACATAGGTGTAGACAGGATTTACAAGATTAGACAGGATTTACATGTAAATCATGAAACATCTTGTAAATCCTGTCTCAGAAAGCGTCTTAACTCTTGTCGATCTGGAATCGCGAACACGTATCCACCTTCCAGCCGGCCAACAATACCGGAAGCCTTAAATTCAACCTCGTTCACACATACTCGGCGCGTTTGTGCATCGTCATCCCACGCTCGCACAGAATACGACACACCGCGGATCGTCCGTCTCTCGATCTCGATCCCACCATCCTCCAACATCCGCCAATCACCCTGCGCCAATAACCCATCAACACTCCGCAGCGACTGCGTGACGGTCGTGTCAATAAGCTCACTGATGCACTCCGTTCTGCCAGTCGCTTTGTAATCCGCGATCGCTTCGTTGAATCTGCGGTACAAACTGTGACAGTACAGCGCGTCGATCGGCTCATTCTCAAAACTCGCACGCGCGATGATCGAAGCTTTCATCGCCTCCGCACTGTCGTAATAATCACCCGCGTGATTCATCAGCTCACCGTAATGCCGCACGAACTCACGTGCCAGGGAATCAACGTGGACGCGTCGCTTCGCAACCTGAAACCGATTGCCCTTGTAAACCGGTTTCAGATGTTTCACGACCCTGCCTCGCAACAGACGCTCACTAAAATATTCTCCCGGCGCTTTGCCGAGTAGATTAAAGACGTCAACCACCGACACGTCTTCAACAACCTTCCTCGCCACACACGCCGAGCCCGAGTTCTTCAACGCGGCCATCTCCAGCAGCAGCTTTGCAAACCTCTCGGCCACGTCCGGATGCTCCGTTTGAATTCGTCGCGCCACATCGGTTTTCAGCCCGGTGGCCGCCAGTAGCCTCACTTGCAAGTGCCTCTCATAAGCCTCGTCCATCAGTTTCGATACGTTTACCCACTTCGCATTGAAACGCTCGCGCGTGCTCGCATCAGTCGTCCGCAACACGCGCCGGTACATCTCCGCGAGATGAACCCCGCGTTCCTTGTGCTCGGTGCCGAAATGAGACCAGGCATAATCGAGCAGGAAAATCGGCGCGGTGCGCGGCTGCGTCGACTGCGTCGGCAAGTCGAGCATCGCGCCGCTAATGTCCATGTTCGACGGGCTGAGCGCACCATGAATCATGCGCCAGCGAAACGAATCCGCAGCTGTTTGTGCGTGATCGTCGATCACACGAAGCATCGTCGCGCTCACGTCCGGCGCATCGGATGTAGTAACCAGTTGCCCCGTAGCGCGCGTGATGCTGATGAACGTCTCGAGCGACGAACGACTGCCACGCGCGCGTTTGGCCAGCAGGTGACCGGGACGAAGTTGCGCGCCTGCGCGCACTGCAAGCGCGATTTGTCGCCGCCGGCCGGACGGCATCGTCACATGTTTTCCCTGATCGATGATCGCGACGATGCGATTCGAGCCGAGCGTGAACAAATTATGAGTCACTTCGCCAAAGACTGCTTCTGACAGGCAGTCTTCCAGATGCACGCCGCCGTGAGAATGGACGAAATCGTCAGGGTCGTTGTGGCGGAAGAGAGGCGTGAAACCAAGTCCTTTCACATACAAGTTTCCGTGCGCGAGGAAGCCGGCGCGACCGGCGCCGAGCGCTGGACTGACACCGTCACCGCCGTACTTGTCAGCGTAAAGAGTGAGCAGCTCATGGCCGTTGAGATCGCCGCCATTGGCGGCGCGGAGTGAAAACTCAGCGAGGAGTTGTTCGTTTAATTCGGGAGTGAGTTGATTCGAAAAGGGAACGGCGAAGCCGAGCTCGCGCAGGAGATCGAAGTTGCACCACAGCACGGTCCCGGGAGATCTATAAGCCTGAAATTCGGCGAACGAAAGCGGACCGAGTGTGTCGATGATGGGGGAAACTCTGGCTAACACTTCAAGTGCCTACAAGGCCGAGCTCATTCAATCTCAGTTGGACCAGACGCTGGATCTGTCGCGCACAGTCAACGTATGCCGCCATGCCTTTGTCGATGGGATCGTCGACGTCGACTTCGGTGCTGAGACAGTACGTCTTGCCTTCGACTTCCGGCAGCATCTCGACGACCGCCTTACGATGCGCCTTTGTCATGCAAAAAATCAACTCCGATTGTGCAGCCAGCTCGGGCGTCAGGTTTCGCGCCGCGTGTGGTTGCACCGGTACATTCAACGAGCGCAACACTTCGGCTGCTTCTTCTGTAAGCGGTTCCCCGGCGCGCGCAGACACTCCCGCGCTCATCGCACGCACGTTAACAGTCTCGAGTGATTTGAACGGAATGCCGAGCCGGCCCGCGATCTCCGCATTCGCAATCGCCGCCGCCATTGGCGAGCGACACGTGTTGCCGCTGCACACAAAGAGAAACAAGCGCTGCGGCTGTGGCAGAGGTGGCGCGAAGCCGAGCGCGCGTTTGATCTTCAGCCAGTAACGATCGAAGTGATGCAGTGGCGACAGGAAGCCGAGCGCGACGATGAGGAGGCCGGCTCCGACACTCTGCGCCGTAGTCGGACCGCTCACGTTGAAGAAGTACGCAAGAATTGCCGATGCGGTGAATCCCGACAACATGCTCGACCCACAGTGCATCGGCATGCAGAACGTGTTCTCGCGTCGATCGAGAAAGATCAGCGTCGTGCAGACGCAGAGTGCGGCGTAAGAGAAACCCACAAGCGCTGCAAACAAAGCGCCGGGCGTGGTTACAAACGTAGTGAGGCCCGTGCGAAATCCAAGCATCACAGGGGTCGCGCCGATCAACGACAGAACGACGAGTGTAATCACGAGCAGCGGCGACGCCACCATCTGTTCTTCAACAAAATATCGCAACGTCGCTTCGCGTTCGTCTGATTTCGCAATGCGACTCATAAACTGCAGCTTGAAAAAATAGGCAGCGAGGTAAGCCGCAACGTCGATTGCGGCTGCGAGTGTGAGTGTGTAAGTCGAAGCGTCACTCAATGCCGTGAGAACTGCCGCGAGACTGACAAACATTGCGGCCCATGAGAACCAACGCACACGACGACCAACGATGCGATCGACGATGGGCGCGATGACGAGCGTGCCGCCGCGGAGCAACACGAGCACTAGTACGATCGAGAGCCCGCCAAACGTAAACGCGAGCGTGGTGGTGCCCATGATCGTCGCCAGACACACGCCCGAGAGAAACGTGAGTGGCCGCGGAAATGGGACTTGGAAGCCGAAGAATTCACGACGCCCGGCATATTTCCACCAACCCTTCGCAGTAATGAATGCGAACATACCGATCACGGTCGCGATCGCAGAGATCGGCAACAGCACAGGCCCTGCAACCGGTGCACCCGTGAGTAGTCCGCCAGAGAGCGCTTTAGTCAGGCCGCTGTAAGGTGTGTAAGAGAGATAGTAACCGAGACCGAGCGCCCAGATTCCCAGTCCGTACTTGCGTGTTTTGGTGAGCATTTCTTCCCCTATGGTTTGTAAAACGATGGATCGTGAGTCAGACCGAGTATTGATTTACCAATCGTTGCGAGAATTTGATCGTCATTGTCGTGACGAACGTAGAAAGACAGATCCCGATAGACGCGCTCGAGCGAGCTCGGACGAATCAAACAACGCGCGCCACAAGCGCGAATGCACTGTTTGACCGTGTCTTCGGCGAGATGTTCCACGACGTGTCGCGCACGACTGCCCGCGATTTGCGCTTCGAGATACCTGCCCGTCTCCCAAAGACGCGCGACGTGCCGCAACCACAGATGCGCCGTCTCGACGTTCACCGACATCTGGCCGAGATGATGCTGCACGTACGGGTCGTTGATCTTGTTCTGTGTGGTGATGTAGTTGAGCCCGTAATCGTAAGCGGCTTCGGCGGCTCCGAGGAAGGTGGCGGCGTAGTGCGGAATGAAGCACGTTTGCCAGCCCTCCTTTAAATACTGTCCGGGAAAGCCGATGAGATCGTCGTCGGGAATGAACGTGTTGCGGAAGTGGACCATGTGACTCGCCGTCCCGCGCATTCCGATCGGGTCCCACCAGGACGTGTCGATCTCGACGCTCGGATCGGAGAGATTGCACGCCATCATCAACACCGAATCGCCGCTCGCCGCATCGACGTGCCTGACCCCGCCTGGTCCAGCAGTATTGACAAGCAATATCGCCCACTGCGCGCCCCCCGCGCTCGTCGCGAAAGCCTTGTTGCCATCGATGACGTAACCGCCGTCAACTTTCTCGACACTCGTGCCGAAGCGCGCCTGTTCGCCAGGCTTGCGGGCCTGCGGCTCACCGCTCCACGCCACCCACTTCTCACCGCGCTCGACGACTCCTTTGAACCAGCGCGTCTTCTGTTCTTCCGTGGCCATGCCGTCGAGCAGCACGAGTGAGTTGACGTGACCTTCCCAGCAGCGCGCGAGCGACATGTCGGCGCGCGCGATCTCTTTGGTCATCATCCAGAGCGTGAACACGTCGCCCTTGTATGGACCAAGACCAGGTCCGCCTTGTTCCTTCGGTACGACCGGAGCGAGCAGTCCGGCGCGAAATAGGTCGTCGAAATCTTCGGAAGGGAAGGCGGCGGTGCGATCGTATTCAGCGGCACGCGGCGCGAAGTTCTCGCGCGCCAGCACCGCGACGCGATTGATCAGGTCCTGTTGCTCGGCGCTGAAATCGAGCTGCGTGTAGGCGGCATTCTTTGAGTCGGTAGTGATCATTGAATTTGATACTCAGGCCGAACTGTAGGGGTGGCCCTCTGTGGCCACCCGCGCG
>DASYFE010000019.1:0-9900 GCA_036498585.1 Pyrinomonadaceae bacterium
GTCGCAGCAGGAAAAAGGTGTGACTGCGGTCGGCACGATGGGTTATGCGCCGCCCGAGTTGTTCAGTGGACGTGTGCAACCGGCGTCTGACGTTTACAGTCTCGGCGCGACGATGTTTCACCTGATGACCGGCTCCGATCCGCAGGACAATCCGCTCCTGATTTTTGATTTCACGAAGAACCCGCGACCGCGCCAGATCGCGCCGTCGATCTCGAGCGAGATGGAGATGATCCTGATGCGGACGGTCGAGTACAAGCCGGAAGATCGTTTCCGGACCGCGGGCGAGCTGCGAAACGAGCTCGCGAATCATCTCGAGAAGTTGTTGTCCGGACGAGTCAGTTATGGAATGCCCGCCCCTGTCTCGGGCATCGAGACGGTGCAGGTGCAAACAGTCTACTGCGGCTTCTGCGGCGGTCGTATTGCTGCTGATGACGTGTTTTGTGCGCACTGCGGCGCGCGACAGCCGCTCGATGGTGTAGGAACGAGCTCATCGTTGCTGCATACTGTACGACCGACTGCGAAGCTCGTCGTCGCTGGAACCACCGAGCTTGACGCGTCGTTCATTCTCCAGAAAGACAGCAACTTGCTCGGACGCACCGATCCGCATTCAAACATTTTCCCGGAAATCGATCTTTCGCGATTCGATCCGGAAACGAAAGTTTCGCGACGTCATGCGCGTATCTGGCTTGAAGGAGAAACATTTCTCGTCGAGGATCTCGGATCGGTGAACGGCACCGTGATCAACGACTCGGTGCGTCTCGCGCCTCGCCAGCCACGCGTGCTCGATAGTGGCGATAAACTGCGCGTTGGCGAAACGACGCTGCACTTTTTAGTTGGTTAGCAATCATGAGGTCCTTCTCTGTGCAACCTCTGTGTTCTCTGTGTCTCTGTGGTGATAGGAGGTTAACCACAGAGACACAGAGAACACAGAGGTTGCACAGAGAAATCGAAATTTCTTTCAGATGACAGTTGCCCAAGGTTTGCCGCGCTCCCAGGCAAGAGCCCGCACCGCCGGACATGGCGGAGAACGACTCAGAGCCCCATTTCCTCTCCGTTGTGGCGCTCTGCTGATCGACTACATCGCACTCGTTTCCCTCGTTGTGTTAGGCACGCTCGTGTCGCGCATGCTCGGCGGTGGCGGGCGTGCAGCGGGAAGCTCCGCCGAAACTGCCGGGATCCTGCTGGCTGTGCTGATGGCGGTCGTGAACCTCGTCGTGCTTCCGGGCTTCACCGGCATGACGCTCGGTAAGTGGGCCACCGGTCTGCGCATCGAAAGAAGCGACGGCGCTCCTGTCGGCATCGGTCGCGCACTGTTACGTCATTTCGTTGGTTATCCGCTCTCGTTCGCACTTCTCGGTCTCGGTTTTTTGATTGCCGCGGTGTCCGTGCATGGCAGAGGCTTGCACGATATGATAGCCGGCACCATTGTCGTTCGTGAGGGTTCGATCTAGTTTGACGCTTCCTTAGTACCACCCGTGTCTTCAGGCAAAATGACAGAGCTCATAGTGAAGTACCCCGACCGCGCGCCGGACCATTTTCCACTCGGCCGGCTTCGAATAACTATCGGCCGCTCCGCGCGCAACGACCTTTGCATTCCCGATCCATTCGCCTCGCGCGTACACGCTGAAGTGCGCCGCGAAGGAGACGAGTACATCCTGCAAGATCTCGGTTCCGCAAACGGCACGCTCTACAACGGTGGGACTGTCGAAGGCGCGATACATCTGACCGCGGGGGGACGCATTCAGATCGGAGAGACGGAGATCATCTTCGACGACGGGACGTTCAACTCCGGTCTAGGCGCGACGATGATCACTGACAACTCCGGAACCTCCCTTCCGGAAGCGACGATCGCGCTCGCGTCGGGCGACCGCACGACGTCAGGTTTACTCGAAGCGATCGAAGGCGCACGCACGCAACCGGAAGAGATCGTGTCATCGTCGTCGACAGTTACAACAGTCACTCCGAAAGCGGCGAAGCAGGGCGACTTGCTGGCGCTGATCAGCAAAGTGGGAATCACGCTGCTCGCGTCTGGGACGCTGAATGAAACTCTCGAACAGATCGTGTCGCTCGTGTTCGAGTCAGTGCCTGCGGACCGTTGCCTGATCATGATGCGCGACGAAGGCAGTGAAGACTTGCGCGTTGCTGTGGCGCGTTTGCGCGATCGTGTTGGTGAGGTTGGTGAGATTCGTGTTTCTCGGAACGTGCTGGATGAGGTCGTGATTCGTGGCAAGTCAGTGTTGACCTCTGACGCGCAACACGATCCGCGATTTGCGAGTGGCACGATGGTATTGCAGGGTGTCAGATCTGTGTTGGCTGTGCCGCTCGGCGTGGCGGACAAGGTGTTTGGCATCATCTACGCTGATTCACCGATCGCAGAAGGTCGATTCACCGAAGATCACTTGAAGGTTTTGACTACGCTGGCGTCAGTCGCTGCGATCCGTGTTGAGAATGCGCGTCTCATTGAAGCACGACTCGAACGCGAGCGTCTCGAGCGTGAGCTTGCGCTCGCGAGCGAGATCCAGCAGCGCTTCCAACCCACTGCGCCGCCACACGTGAATGGCTACGAGCTTCAGGGCATCAGCTTTCCGTGTTACGAGATCGGAGGCGATTACTACGACTTCATCGAGCGGGAAGATGGACGCTTGGTGATCGCGCTCGGCGACGTGTCAGGTAAGGGAACTGCGGCGGCCCTCTTGATGTCGTCGCTGCACGCTGCGATTCACGCGCAGTCAGCGTCGCACGATTCGCTCGTCGCGACGATCTCCGCGGTCAATCGTTATCTGGCCGATAACATTCCCGCGAACCGCTTTGTGACGCTGTTTTATGCTGAGCTCGATCCGGAGTCGGGGTCGCTCTCGTTTTTGAATGCGGGACACAATCCGCCGTTGATTGTTCATTCGGCTGGCACTGTCGAGCAGCTTGCGTCCGGTGGTTTGCCGCTCGGGATCAAGCGCGATGCTGAGTATCGCGAGGGACGTACGCAGTTGCAGGGCGGCGATGTGCTCGTCATCTATTCGGATGGTGTGACTGAGTCGTGCAGTCCGACTGGTGAAGAGTTTGGCGCGACGCGTTTGTATGAGGTGGTGTCGCGCAACATCGAGGCCTCGGCTGCGGGCATCCGCGATCGGATTGAGTCGTCGTTGACGAAGTTTTCGCAGGGCACGAGCGCCGCCGATGACATCACGCTCGTGATCGTCAAGAGACAGGCGTAGACAGGATTTACAAGATTTTTCAGGATAAACATGTCAATCCTGTAGAATCTTGTAAATCCTGTGCAATGACTGATCCTGATACTGACATCGGTGGACCGCTTTACAAATTCCCAGTCACCAATCACTCCGCCATCATCAACGCCCGCAGCGACGACAGCCGTGTCCGCCGTCGCGCGTTCGACACGATTCTCGCGAGCTACTGGAAACCCGCATATAAATACATCCGCCTGAAGTGGCGCGCCGACAACGAAGACGCCAAGGACCTCACGCAGGGCTTCTTTGCTCTTTGCTTCGAAAAGAATTACTTCGCCACTTACGACGCCCGCAAAGCTAGCTTCCAAACGTTTCTGCGCACGTGTCTCGACGGTTTTGTCGCCAACGAACGCAAAGCCGGGCAACGGCTCAAGCGTGGCGGCGACATAGACCATCTTGATTTTGCTGAGGCTGAACATGAGCTCGCCGCACACGCTTCTTCAACACTCAGCCCGGAAGATTATTTTCATCGTGAATGGGTGCGCTGGATGTTTACGCTCGCTGTCGATGCGTTTCGACAACGCTGTGAAGAGTCAGGCCGCGCTGTTCACTTCAAACTTTTCGAACGTTACGACCTCAGCGATGATGAAGTCTCGTATGCGTCACTCGCAAAAGACTTCGGACTCGACACCGCAACAGTCAACAACTATCTCGCTGCCGCGCGTCGCGATTTCCGCCGCATCGTTCTCGAGAAGCTGCGCGAGATAACGGCCACGGACGAAGAATTTCGCGCTGAAGCGCGCTCGTTGCTGGGAGTCGTGCGTCCATGAGGTGGCTTTCTGACGACAAGTTGAATCACCTGCGCAGCGTCGTGAGCGAGCCGGATTTCAGTGCGACGAAGTACACGTTCGTGAAAGAGCTCGGACGCGGCGGCATGGGAATAGTTTGTCTCGCTGAAGATCGCGAGCTCGATCGTCTCGTCGCTATCAAAATTCTCAACACACCAGAAGATTTCGGCGAGAGGATGATTCGTGAAGCGCAGATCATAGCGCGACTCGAGCATCCAGGAATCGTTCCCGTGCATGACGTCGGCACGTTACCTGACGGCCGCATCTTCTACGCGATGAAATACGTTCGCGGCAGCCGGCTCGACGAGTACGCCGCGCAAGGCGCTTCATTGCGCGATCGTCTGCGAAAATTTCAGGCCGTCTGTGACGCGGTGGCATTCGCCCACGCGCACGACGTCATCCATCGCGATCTCAAGCCGCAAAACATCATGATCGGATCGTTTGGCGAAGTGCTCGTGCTTGATTGGGGAGTAGCAAAAATACGCGATGATCCGCGTCCATCCGCGGCTTATCAAACAAGCGACGGAACCGTGATCGGCACCCAGAATTACATGTCGCCGGAACAAGCCCGCGGCGAGGTCGATCAGCTCGACGAGCGCGCAGACATCTATTCACTCGGCGCCGTCCTCTCTTTCCTCCTGAAAGATCAACCGAAAGTCAGTAAGGCTACCCATGCGATCGCTTCGAAAGCCACAGCGACGGCGAAGGAGAGCCGCTATACATCTGCGTCTGAGTTGTCGGCGGATATCGGTCGCTTGCTCGATGCTGAGCCCGTCTCGGCGTACCGCGAAAATGCGTTTGAACGTACCAGCCGCTGGGTTGGCAAGAACCGCTTTTTGGTCTTGCTGGTGCTCGCTTACCTGCTGATGAGAATTTTTTTGATTTTTACTTCCCGGCGTTAAAGATTTCCCGGCAGACGTTTAATAGAACAACAGAACGATCTGAATAGAAGGAGAAAAACGATGTCCAAGCCCCTGATTGGAGTAATCCTCGGCGCCGTCCTCGGCGCCATCGACGGTCTGACTGCATGGTTCACCCCAGCCGTGAGAGATCAGCTTTTAGGAATCGTCTTCGGTTCCACAATCAAAGGAATAATCGCTGGCGTCGCGATCGGCTTCTTCGCGAGGAAGTTTCACTCGTTGCCGATCGGGATCTTATTTGGCGTGATTGTAGGCGCGATCCTCGCGTGGCTCGTAGCGTTCCTGCAGGGCGGTTACTACTTCCAGATCATCCTGCCGGGCACGCTCGTGGGCCTGATCGTCGGCTTCGCGACGCAAAAGTACGGCACGCCCGCCACCGCGAATTAATTAAAATTTATTAAGGAGAGGCTTTGCACAAAAAGTCATTATCTGAGGATTTTCTCTGTGCAACCTCTGTGTCCTCTGTGTCTCTGTGGTGAGGTTTTACTCGGAATTCATCAACCACAGACACTGAGGTTGCACAGAGAAGAGCGCGCTACTCTCAATCACTCGGCTTGCCTTGCAGCAGCGGCTCTGACTTAAGCGTCTGTGGGCCATTCTCGTTACAGATCGCGAACGACGACCCGTCGTACATCGTCACTCCCGCATACTCACCTTTCGCATTCAGTATGTAGAAGTTGATCCCGAAGTTTGGCATTCCGCGGCTGTTCAGCAATCTCTTCTCCACCGTGTTGTTCTTGATCCGGTTCAGCACTTCCATGCCTGCGTCTTTCGGATGCGCGCCGCGTCGCATCTCCTCAATGATCACGAACGAGCAGAGATTGAACAGATTCGCTTCACCACGTCCGGTCGAGCCCGCCGCGCCCACCGCTCCATCGACATACAGCCCCGCGCCTAGGATCGGAGAATCGCCGAGACGTCCGGGAATCTTCCACGCGAGTCCGCTCGTGGTCGTGACGCCGCAGATCTCACCGCGCGAGTTGATGCCGTCGCAGTTGATCGTGCCGTGCAGGTTCTCTTCGCGCAGCTTTCCTTCGGCGAGCATCTCGAGTGCGACGCGATGACCAACTTCGGCGCGCTTCTTCGGATCGAGATAGTGTTGCGGGTCTGAGCGTCGTTTCCACTCGAGCCACTGTTTGCGCGAGTTCTCAGTGTTGAGATCGTCTTCGATCTTGAATCCCATGCCGCGCGCGAAGTCCTGCGCGCCTTTGCCTACGATGAGATGGTGATCGGTTTCGTCCATCACCGCCCTCGCGACGAGCGACGGCGTCCGCACACCCTCCAGCGCGCCCACGGCGCCCGCGCGCTTCTTCGGCCCATGCATCACTGAAGAATCGAGCTGGACCACGCCATCAGCATTCGGCAACCCGCCATAGCCGACACTGTCATCGAGCGGATCGAGCTCGACGATATTCACGCCCGCAATCAGCGCATCGAGCACATCGGAGCCGCCGGTGATCATCGTGAACGCCTTCTGCACCCCAGTCACGTTTCCACCATTCTTGAATCGATTCCCATTAGCAGACGCAATCACAAGCGGCTTCACCGCGCTCTGCGTCATGATGGTCGGAAAACCTTGAACCTCGTTGCTGGCGGCCAAAGCCAACCCCGCTACGGCTCCGTTGCGCATGAAATCGCGGCGTTTCATTCTTTTGCTCATGTTGTCCTCGTTTGGTTTAGGAAGTGGGGCACAGATTAACGCGGATTGTATACGGATGACAACGGATTTATCCGTGTCAATCTGTGGCTAAAGCTTCCTTTATTCTTTCGGCGGTTTTGGGGCCGATGCCGTCGACCATGTCGAGGCCGCCGCCTGCGACGAAGGTTTTTAGATCCGGGAGGGATGAGACTTTGAAGCGCTGGTGGAGAAGGGCCGCCGTCTTCGGACCGATGCCTGGAATTTCCAGAAGGTCGAGCACGGTTTCCGGGGTCTCGGCGGTGAGCCGCTCCCAGGCGTCGAAAGTTCCCTTCGACAGTAACTCGACAACTTTGCCCGCGATCGCCTTGCCGATGCCCGGAATTTCCTGCAAGCCCGTGACGCCTTCCTGATCCGCAATCTCTTTCAGCGAGGTCGGCCACACCTCGATTGCTTCGGCTGCATTACGATACGAGCGCAGACGAAACGGATCGTCGCCACGAACTTCCATGAGCGCAGAAAGACGATAGAACCGGCGGGCGATTTCCTTGTTGTCCATTGATTTCGCTTAGTCTAAAGACCCAGAGCCTTAGCTAAGGCTGGATTGCCTCGAATGCGCCAGATCTTGCCATCCAAAACAAAGTGGGCCCCTACCAGGGTATACGGGATAATGGCCAAATAGGAATTGTAGTTCGGTATGAAACGCGACGGAAATGCCAGAACGAACGCGGCCGCTATGAAGTAAATCCAGCGCCGACTTATCACGCCTGAAAGTCCCCTGTTTTGTGAGTATCGATTGTGATTGTGAAACCACATCAGACGAAGGTACTGCATGCTGTGGCCAATGTTCGTCACGACCAGCAAAACCAGGATGTAGCTGAGCGACCGAGGGTTTTGGGCCGCGTATAAGAATGCTCCCCAATTCAAAGGGATATAGCTTCCAAGTAGGAGAAGCTTTGGTCCGTTGAGCCGCTCATATTTGAGTTGGAAGTTTAGATACACGGCGGCGCCGATAATTCCCACCGATAGAAGTGGGAGAAGTAACTGCGAGGAGCCGGTAAGATACACGGACATGAAATAGACATAGGGGAGGAAAAACGAGCCGAGTGTAAAGTACCTGTCGAGAGCATAGTCTCGCTGTTCTCCAGCCTTACGTTTGAAAATGAACACGAAGCCCATGTGTTGCTTGAAAATGTGATAGTGGCCCCAGCCCAAGAACACTAGCGACGTGAACACGAAACCACCGAAGACAATTGACAAGACCACCAGAATCGACAACGCAGCCACAAAAAGCCAGTTGATATTTCGGCGTTCATCAGCGTCGAACAGGACGCGCGTCGCGGTGCTAAAAACGTGAGGGCCATCAAGGGCGAAGGACCAAAAAATGACAAGCCTTACCGGCGCTGATCCGTTGATCGCACAAGCAACAAGAAACAATAACGCGAGAACTGCCCCGCCAATGAACCAGAACAGATCCTGGTTCCGGTTGATGATCCAAGGTTGCGGGTTGAGGCTGAGAGAATTGGTACTCATGGCGTCAGAATCCTCAGCAACCACCGCGCCACCGCAAGCGCCTCAGAATTACCGACCATTTAGCTAACGTGCGGTGCTCGCCAGCGAGCAGTTGCGCGCCTGGAATCAGTGTCAACTTCTTGACGACTATCCGGCGAAGTTGAGGGTTAAAGAGGGCTAGTCAGAGATGCCCGGAAGTTCGAAAACAATAGAAATCCAGGAACCTTAAAGTTTTCTCGTCCCCAACGTCGTCCGCGGAGTAATATCAAAGGCATGGACATAAAAAGACGAGAGCTGCTAACGGGCATTTCCGTCGCGGGCGCCGGAGTTTTGATTAACGCTTGCCGTAGTAACACACAAACGCGCACCGGCGGGGCCACGAATGATGAAAACAAGGGCGAAGCGCCTGCGCCCGGCGAGGCTGAGCCGATCGAGGTGACTGCGACTGAGGATTTGATGCGCGAACACGGAATCCTGCGACGCGCGTTGCTGGTCTACCAGGAATCGGCCGTTCGCTTGCGGCAGGATCCCGCATCAGTGCCGCCCGATGCACTCGAAAAAACGGCCAACCTGTTTCGAGTGTTTGGCGAGGAGTACCACGAGAAGAAGCTGGAAGAGACGTTCATCTTTCCGGCGGTAAAGAAGACGGCGAACGCGGCGACGGCGTACGTCGATATATTGCTGGCTCAGCACGTGCGCGGACGCGAGATCACGGATTACCTTTTGTCGATCTCACAGGCGGACAAGATTGCTTCAAACAGTATCGAGCCGTTGGCGAAGGCGTTAGAGTCATTTGTGCGGATGTATCAGCATCACGCGGCGATTGAAGACACGGTTGTGTTTCCGGCGTGGAAAGCTGCGGTCGGTGGGAATGAGCTGGACGCGTTGGGGGAGAAGTTTGAAGAGATCGAGCACGAGCAGTTTGGCAGCGATGGCTTCGAGACGGCGCTGAAGCGCATGGAAGAGATCGAGCAGAGTCTCGGGTTATCGAATTTAGATATGTTCACCGCACCTCCGCCACCAACGAAGTAATTGCGCTTTACTTTTCCTCACGCAGAGACGACAATGCGCTACCCCTCAAAGCGGACGGAGGGCCTCACCTGCTCCCAAGGCTCCTCAAAACCTCAACCTCTAACCTCAAGGAGCAACAACATGACATTCATAGAATTTGCTGACGAGCCCAGCCAGGAAGATCGCATCAATAAACTTCGCGCTGAACTGGAAAAACTCGGCGGCAATACGTCTACACTCGAGTCGATGCCGGCTGACATGGAAGAAGAATTTCTGCGGCACGTACTCGAATACGAAACCGCCGAACAGATTAGCCTGCTGCGCCTGCTCGAGAATGCCGGGTTGGAAGTACCGGCGCCTGAGACGCTCGACGACGATGCTTTGAAGATCAAGCTGAAGGAGATCATCGATCGAATGGCGTCAGTTGGGGCTTATGTCCTGCATACGAACCATCTCTCCGATCGCGATCTATACGACTATCTTTACGGGGATGCGCTGCGTGAAGAGACGGTGTTGTTTCCAGAGAATCCCAGCTACGCTTACATGATCGATCTGACCGGGAGTGGCGGCGAAGAGGACAATGCGACGTACTTGAAGTATTACGCGGATGAGGAGTATCGAAGGCAATGGGCGCACGATTGGCCCGACGATCCGATGCCCGAGCACGAGGAGCCGCCGTTCGATCGCGATCGATTTCTACCACAGTCACCAGTGGGGTAATTGAAACGCGGGCGGGCACCGAGGGCCGCCCCTACAGTTGTAGTCCATCACGCCAGCTGAGCAACAAC
>DASYFE010000020.1:0-9919 GCA_036498585.1 Pyrinomonadaceae bacterium
TTCACTTCGATCCCCAGTGTCTCAAGCGCATCCATCGTTTCCTGGTAAAACCTTGCCACAGATTTCGGCAGGAGCGGCACGATCGCAGTTGACCCGTCGCTGTCCTTCGTCACGAGGTTGTGATCGATGAAGTCAAACTCCATCTCGAAAAAGCGGTCCTCGTAAGGCATCGCGGTCGTCGTCAGCCCACGTGCTGAAACGTAAAGCGGCACGTTCCACCAGTGGTTAACGAGCGGCGTTTGCGCTAGACGAATTTTGCCGACGATCTGCGACCACATGTGGAGCGTCGCACATGTATCTTTCCATTCTTCGAGCGGTAGTGATGGCCAGTCAGACATGCGTCAAAGCTTAACGCGGTTGCCGCCAGGAGGCCAGCTTGACACTGCATTAGCGCGGGCCTATAGTCTCCGCATAATGATGAAGGCCTGCGCATGTTGTCGCTATTGTCAGTGGTGCTACTACTGCACCGCGACCGAGCGGCCGCGCAGCAGGTGGAATAGCAGATGAGCTAACCACCAGCAATTTTGACGGCGAAACGGTCGCACTTCTCGGAAGTTGCGACCGTTTTCCTTTTGGACAAGTTATGCATCTCGATATTTTAGAAACCCCGGTAATTAAGGCGGACACGGTTGAAGCACACATCGGTAACACGCCACTCCTGCGACTGCGATTGTTCGAAAACGACCTGAGCCCGGGCGTTCAAGTCTTTGCGAAGGCAGAACATCTGAATCCTGGTGGCTCGGTAAAGGACAGGGCTGCCCTCTCGATGATTCTCGAAGGCGAGCGCAGCGGCAGACTCAAACCCGGAATGACGATCCTCGACGCGACCAGCGGCAATACCGGGATCGCCTACGCGATGATTGGCGCGTCGCGCGGTTACGCGGTGAAGGTTTGTTTACCGAAGAATGCGAGCCCCGGTCGCAAACGAATTCTGAGAAGCTACGGCGTCGAGATCGTCGAGACCGATCCGATGCTCTCGACTGACGGCGCGCAGCTCATCGCGCGTGAGATCTTCGTCGAGAATCCCGCTAAGTATTTTTATCCCGATCAGTACAATAACGACGCGAATTGGCTGGCGCATTACGAAACGACCGCGAGCGAGATCTGGGAACAGACCGAAGGGCGTGTCACGCATTTCGTTACCGGGCTCGGAACGTCGGGCACTTTTGTCGGTGTGACGAGGCGTTTGCGAGAATTAAACGCGCGGCTGAGGGCGATCGCGGTGCAGCCAGAGTCGCCATTGCACGGGCTCGAAGGCCTGAAACACATGGCCACGGCGCTCACGCCGGGGATCTTTGACGAGAAGCTGGCCACTGAGACGCTGGAAGTTACTACCGAAGATGCGTTATTAATGACGAGTAAATTAGCACGTCAGGAAGGATTGCTGGTCGGGCCAAGCTCCGGGGCGAATGTGTTTGCCGCGTGGCGCGTGGCGGCTGCGCTGCGTGAGCCGGCAGTTGTCGTCACGGTGTTGTGCGACGGTGGCGAACGATACTTAAATGACTAAACGCGATATCACAACGAAGTTGGTCCATTCAGGCGAGCGACGCCCGTTGCCGGACGCGCAGCCGGTCTCCACACCGATCTACGCCTCGGCAACGTTCACCTACGACACGATGCAGGAGATCGATCAGGTCTTCGCCGGTGAGAAGCAGGGATTCATTTACACGCGTTACGGCAATCCGACGACGGCCGCACTCGAAGAAGCCGTGCGCGAGATTGAGGAAGGCGCTTTCGCGTGTGCGTACGCGACCGGGATGGCGGCGGTGCATGCAGCGCTCATCGCGTGTGATTTGAAGGCTGGATCTACAGTGCTGGCTTCGCGGGATGTTTACGGCGCAACGACGGGTTTACTTAACAACGTACTCGCTAACTTCGGCGTAAAGACAGTTCAAATTGATTTCAGCGATCTCGATGCTGTGCGGGAAAAAGCACGCGAGCTCAAACCACAAGTTCTGATCGCCGAAACGATCTCGAACCCGTTGCTGAAGGTCTGTAACATCGAGGCGTGCGCTGAAATCGCACACGAAAGCGGTTCTCGTTTGATCATAGACAACACGTTCGCGACGCCTTATCTGCGCCAGCCTCTAAAACTCGGCGCCGACATCGTTGTTCACAGCGCGACGAAATATCTCGGCGGCCATGCAGACACGATGGGCGGTATCGTCGTTTCGCGCGACGAGACGGACAGTCTCGCGCTCATCAGCGTGATGAAGCTCGTTGGTGGTGTGCTCGGTGTTTGGGACGCACACGAGATTTTAAGAGGTTTGAAGACGCTCGCCGTGCGAATGGACCGGCAGTGTGAGAATGCACGCGCGCTCGCGACTTACTTAAAGGAAGATGAGCGTATCGGTCGTGTTCATTATCCCGGTCTCGGCGCGCTCGTCTCGATCGAGCTGCGCGACAACACAAAAGAAGCGGCGTTTCGTTTCATGGACGGGTTGAAGCTCGTTCTTCGCTCGACGAGTTTGGGAGACGTGTTTACGAGTGTGCTGCATCCGGCGACCGCCTCGCATCGAGATCTGTTGCCGGCGAAGCGCGAGGAGTGGGGCATTGTCGATGGTCTCGTGCGCATCTCTGTTGGAATCGAAAAGCTCGACGACATCATCGCCGATATCGAGCAGGCGTTAGGCGGATGATTACGATTTCCGAAAGTTTACTTCATGAAATTCGCGCGCACGGCGTGAAGGATTATCCGTACGAGTGTTGTGGGTTATTGCTCGGTCGTTACGGCGCCGACTGCAAAGTTGTTACAGAGACGTATCCGATTTCGAATGCACGCGAGGAGAGCGCGAAGCGCAACCGGTTTTTGATCGAGCCGGTGGAATTGATGCGTGGTGAGCGTTACGCGCGCGAGCACGATCTCGAGGTAGTTGGGTTTTACCATTCGCATCCGGATTCCCCCGCGGTCCCGTCGCAGTACGATCTCGAGCACGCGTGGCCCACTTACTCGTACATCATCGTGAAGACGCTTGCCGACGAGGCGACGGACTTGTTCTCGTGGGAACAGGAGCCGGATCGCTCACGATTCAATGAGGAAGAAATCCGCGTAGTCAGCGGTTAACAATTCGAGGGGTTAAAACATGCCAATCACAATCACCATCCCGGCGCCGCTACGGCAGTTCGCAGGGGGACAGTCGCAGATCACGGTGGAAGCAGCAACTGCCGGCGAGGCGCTCGACCAGCTTGCCTCAACACACGCCGGCCTGCGTCGCCATCTCTTCAACGATCAGAACGTACTGCGCAACTTCGTCAACGTCTATCTCAACGACGAAGACATCCGCCACTCATCCGGCCCGAACACGCCCGTCAAAGACGGCGATACGATCATGATCGTTCCGTCGATTGCGGGCGGCGCTGTGATCGAGTCGGAAGTGGGCCAATCGTTGCCGGAGCTTTCAAACGAGGAGATCCTGCGCTACAGTCGCCACTTGATCATGCCGGAAGTCGGCATGCAGGGGCAGCGACGTCTGAAAGCAGCGAGTGTGTTGATGATCGGCACGGGCGGACTCGGCGCGCCTGTCGGCATGTATCTCGCCGCAGCGGGCGTTGGTCGCATCGGCATCGTTGATTTCGACGTGGTTGAAGAATCGAACCTGCAACGACAGATCATCCACGGCACGAAAGATCTCGGCCGTCGAAAGATCGAGTCTGCGCGCGATCGTTTGCGCGATATCAATCCGCATATCGAGATCGAAACGCACGAGACTCGCCTCACGAGTCACAACGCACTGCGCCTCTTTCGCAACTACGACATCATCGTCGACGGCACTGACAACTTTCCTACGCGTTATCTCGTGAACGATGCGTGTGTGTTGAGTGGCAAGCCAAACGTGTACGGCTCGATTTTCCGGTTTGAAGGACAGGCGAGCGTTTTCTGGGCCGAGAAGGGTGCGTGTTATCGCTGCTTGTATCCGGAGCCGCCCCCGCCCGGGCTCGTGCCGTCGTGCGCTGAAGGTGGTGTGCTCGGCGTGTTGCCGGGTATCGTCGGCGCGATCCAGGCAAACGAAACGATCAAGATCATTCTGGGCGCGGAGGATCTGCTGATCAATCGTCTGTTGTTGTTTGACGCCTGGCCCATGAAGTTCCGTGAGTTCAAACTGCGGAAGGATCCGAAGTGCCCTGTTTGCGGCGAGCAGGCGACGATTAAGGAGCTGATCGACTATGAAGAGTTTTGCGGAGTGGCGGCGCATCAGCTACCGCAGACTGAGTCGAAGCTCGAAGAGATCTCTGCTACTGAGTTGAACGCGCGTCGTTTGCGTGGCGACAAGATTCAGATCGTCGACGTGCGCGAGCCGCACGAGTTTGAGATCGCGCGCATACCGGGAACGAAGTTGATCCCGCTGGGCCACGTCGTAGGCCGGATGAACGAGATCGATCCGGACGTTGAGACGATCGTTCACTGCAAAGGCGGCGTGCGCAGTGCGAAGGCGATCGAGGCGTTGAAGCGCGCCGGGTTCCAGGGACGATTGATCAATCTCAAGGGCGGGATCTCGGCGTGGTCAGATGACGTCGATCCACGGGTAGCGAAGTATTAATCACGGTTCGTCACACGTGAACGGCGGTCTACGTCTTTCTTTGCCACAAAAGGCACAAAAAGCACAAAATAAATCTTTCGTGCTTTTTGTGCCTTTTTGTGGCTAATCAATTATGCGAATGAAGTGGCTGGTCGTCGTCGCCGTATGGGTGGTGTTGGGCGCCATCTATGCTGCGCCGACTTATGTTGAAGTCCGCGCGGCACAGCATGGGCATACGGCGTGGCGCATCTTCGCGTGGGGGATCCTCACGTGGGGGGCGTGGGCGCCGCTCACGCCCGCGATCGTCTGGCTCGCACAGAAGTATTCGCTCGTCGGCGAAGTGTGGAAGCGCAATATCATTGTTCACGCGCCGGCGTTCCTGGTGTTTTCAACTCTTCACACTGCGGCCGCCACTGCGGTAGCGTTATCGATTCAGCCGTTCGACAACATGGGCGACAGTCCCAAAACGTTTTGGCCTCGCTTCCTTCCACGTGTACCGGGATCGTTTGGATCTGACCTGCTGGTGTATGGCGCTGTGATCGGTGTCTTTTATGCGATCGACTACTACCGCAAATATCGCGAGCGCGAGTTTCTCGCCTCGCGACTCGAAGTGCAGCTCGCACAGGCGCAGCTCGACTCGCTGCGAATGCAGTTGCACCCACACTTTCTCTTCAACACACTGAACGGCATCGTCGGCCTGGTTCGCGATAACAAGAACACCGCGGCTGTGAACATGCTTGTCGGACTGAGCGATCTTCTGCGTCACACGCTCGAGCATTCTTCGCGACACGAAGTCGAATTGAGGGAAGAGATCAACTTCATTAAGCTCTATTTGAGTATTCAGGAGATGCGATTTTCCGATCGACTGCGGATCGAGCTCGATATCGATCCGAGCACGACAAAGGCGCTCGTCCCGAATTTGATCCTGCAACCACTCACGGAAAACGCACTGCGTCACGGCATCGCTCGCACTGCTGACTCAGGCCTGATCGGGATCAGATCTGTTGCTCAGGATGGTTACCTGCGTTTGACTGTGTACGACGAAGGCGCGGGCTTGCCGGAAGACTGGCAACTGAAGGGCAGCGCCGGAATCGGCTTAGCAAACACTATCGCACGGCTGCAGCAACTCTATGACGACGATCACGAGTTTGATATTCGTAATCGAGACCGCGGAGGCGTTGAAGTCGTGATCGTAATGCCTTTGAGGATTGCGTCGTAAATGGCTGGGAAGATCAAGACACTGATTGTCGATGACGAGCCACTCGCGCGTCGCAATCTGCGCGTGCTGCTCGAAAGAGATCCGCAGATCGAGATTCTCGATGAGTGTCGCAACGGACGCGAAGCAGTCAAAGCCATCAACACACTTTCACCGGATCTGATCTTTCTCGACATCCAGATGCCGGAGATGGATGGCTTCGACGTGCTCGCGCGTGTCGGACCAGAACACATTCAGGCAATCATCTTTGTTACTGCGTTCGATCAGTATGCGCTGAAGGCTTTCGACGTCCATGCGCTCGATTACTTGTTGAAGCCTTTCGACGATGAGCGATTTGCGCGCGCACTCGAACGGGCGAAGTCGCAGATCGCGGCGCGCGAGATCAACCAGTTTAGCGAGCGGCTGCTGGCGTTGCTGGAAGAGCGCGAGACGGAGCGCAAAGGATCGAAGCCCGACGAGCGTTACCTGACGAGATTGATGATTAAGGCGTCAAGCCGAATGATGCTTTTGAAGGTTGATGAGATCGACTTTATCGAAGCGGATGGGAACTATGCGAAGCTTCATGCGGGGCGTAAGACGCATCTGCTGCGTGAGAAGATGAACGATCTCGAGGGGCGGCTCGATCCGGCGAAGTTTGTGCGGATACATCGATCGATCATCGTGAATCTCGAACGGATCAAAGAGATGCATCCGCACTTCAATGGCGATTATGTCGTTGTGCTCGAAGATGGAAGGCAATTAAGGCTCAGCCGGACCCGACGAGAACAGCTCGAGGCCCGGCTGAAAATTAGCCACGGATAATCTTCTCTGTGCAACCTCTGTGTTCTCTGTGGTGAGTGAATTAGTTAGTTAACCACAGAGACACAGAGAACACAGAGGTTGCACAGAGAAATCAATAGTTGGGACTTTTGTGGTTGTTATTGCCGGTCTTCTGAAGTCCTATATTTCTCCTTCTCTTTCTCGCGCTGCAAATAAGGAATTCCTTTTTCCATCCACTCCGGTGCGGGGGCACCCTTCAGGAAGTGATCGAAGAATTCCTGCAGGCGTCGTGTGTAGTCCTTCTGGTTGATGCGCTTCCGCAGGCCGTGCTTCTCGCCGTTGTAAGTGAACATGTAGGCTTCTTTGCCGAGACGGCGTAGCGCGAGGAAGTACTCGATTCCCTGGTACCACGGCACCGCGTCGTCTTCGTCGTTGTGAATCATCAGCAGCGGCGTTTCCACTCGATCCGCGCGGAAGATCGGCGAGTTGTCGAGATAGCGCAGCGGATAATCCCAGAGACTGCCACCGATGCGTGACTGCGAGCGCTCATACTGAAACTGTCTTGGCAGTCCCGTGCCCCAGCGAATGCCGCTGTAAGCGCTCGTCATGTTTGCCACGAGCGCGCCGGGGGCCGCGGCTTTGAAGCGATTCGTCTGCGTCACCATGTACGCGATCTGGTAACCGCCCCAACTGTGTCCCTGGATGCCGATGGCGTTCTCGTTCACGTAACCTTTATCGACCACCGCCTGAATTCCCGGCAACACACATTTCAACGCGCTTGGTCCCGGATAACCGATCGTGTAGACGATGTCAGGCATGAAGATCAGATAGCCGTTGCTGACGTAATACGTCGGATTGATCGACGTGCCCGGCCCGGGATTGCGGAACTGGTGCAAGCCCTGCGAGAGCTTCTCGTAGATGTAAACGATCATCGGGTACTTCTTCTTCGGATCGAAGTTATCCGGTTTCAGAAGCAGTCCCTTCAACGGCACGCCGTCAGTGTTTTTGAAACTCACAAGCTCGCCGGCGCCCCACGTATATGCTGCCCGTTGCGCGTCGCCGTTGCTGACTCGCTTCAACTCGCGGAACGCGCTGTTCGTCACCCAGATATCCGGAAACTGATCGAAGCGAGAGGCAGTCATGATCAGCACGTCGGCGTCTTTGGCTTTTGTCGGACTGTTGAAATCCTTCGCGGTCATCAGGAGTTTTTGCGGGAGCGCAGTGCCGCTAACTTTGTCGCGATAAAAGCCGGAGTCGCGTGTTTCCTGGTTTTCAGCCGAGAGGAGCATCGGTTTGTCCGGATCGATCGAGCGCTCGCGCGGATCGAGTCGAACGTAACGAAGCGAGGTCGATTCTTTGCGGCCGACGCCATCCGTGAGGTTCGTGGCGGCGCTGCCGTCCGGGGAGACGCGCCAGATGTCGTATTTATCGTAGATCAGAACGTCGGCATCGTCTTTGGTCCAACCGGCGATACCGTACGAGCCGGGCGTCGATGGTGTGTCGTTCTCTTCGTTGTAGAAGTTGACCTTGATGTCTTTAGTGAGGTTTACGGTCGAGCCGCCGTTGACTGCATACGAGTACCAGTCTTTGCCGTCGAAGTAGATCGCGTATTTCGCGTTGGGAGAAAGCGAAACGTTGCCGCGCTGTTTGGTTAAGAGCGGCTTGCGCGAGCCGTCGGAAGTGTTGACGAGATAATAATCTGTGAGGCCCGGATCGTAGTCGTTAGTGATTCGATATTTACGATTGTCGGCGCCGATGGCATAGCTGCCGTCGTTTGAGGGCGCGATGGTTTCCATCGTATCGTCAGCGAGCTGGACGAATTTCTTCTCCTTAAGATCGTAGACGGCGCGATACGAGCGATTGCGATCCTGCTCGGCGCGGACCTTCTGAATCGGCTGTACGTAATCGTCGTTCCAGCGCCACAGATCGACGAGCACCTTTTCATCAGCGGGGATTTCCTCGTCCGGATTCTTTTCCGGCTCGGGCGGAGGCGCAGTGCCGAGAAACAGGTGACTGCCATCGAGCGAGAAGCTGAGGTTTGCGCGCTCGCTCACGACAAACTCTTTGCGGAAGCCGGGCGAGGTGGTGGAGACGATCTCAGTCGCTTGCGGATCTTTACGGTTCCAGTGGTAAACGCGAAACTTCGACAGCTTCGCATCGGCGTCTTCTTTGTCGCTGGTGAAAGCGAGCTGCGTGTTGTCTTCGTCCCACGTCAGCTTTTGATACTTGCCTTTGCCGCTGAGGAGAGTCGTAGGCGCCGCGTCGCTGTCGGTTGTGACGGCGTAGACTCCGTTTGTGTCTTCCTTGCGTGATGAGACGGTGTAGACGAGTGATTTTGCGTCTCTGCTGATCGTGAAGTCGAGGACGTCGCTGAACTTGCGATCCGTGGAGGTTGTCGTGTTACGAAGGACGAGTCCACTGCCGTATTCCTTTTTGTTTCGGGAGCGACCGGACGGACGCTGACCGGCCGCTTCTGTGCGAGTGGGCGTACCTGCTTCTGTCGACGGCGCCGGACTTGGCTCAGGTGAGCTACTCGGAGCGGGCGCGCCTGGCTCGGGTGACATGGCTGGTGAGGGGCTCGACTCCGGGCGAGAGGGTGCTGTGGGTTCCAGCAAGTAGGCGATGAACCCACCGCCGTCCTCGGGGACGCGGAAAGTTTTCACTCGCTCGATGCGTGTCACAGTGCCGTTTGAGAGGTCCATGATCGAGAGGCCGTTCTTCGGCATGTCCTCCGGCTTCTTCTTTTCCTTCTTCGCTTTGTTTACTTCCGCTTTGGTGGGCTCAGTGACGAACACAAGAAAACGAGAATCTGCCGTGAACACAGGCCGCAGCAAACGCGCCTGTTCGGCCTGAAACTCCGCCAGATTCGCGCCCGGATCGTCGGGTGGTGGCACGGGTGGACGATAACCTCGCGGCGCGCGCCAATCGACTCCAGTCGCGATATTGCGCGCGACGATCTCGCCGTCGCCGTCTTGCGGCACGTACGCATACGCCACAAACTTCCCGTCGCGCGAAACCTGTTGCGCCAGGATCGATCGCCACGAATCGTAATCCTGATGTGTGAGCGGGCGTTTCGCAGCGGGAGCAGTGGCCTGTTGCGCCAGAACTGTGGACGCGAGCAAGGCAAACGTGCAAACCAAAGCGACAGTTCGTTGAAGCTTCATGGGGCACCTCATAAGTTGTGGGACTAAGACAAAACGCGGGTGACGCAGATCAGAGCAGATCCGTGTCACCCGCGTCAATAGATCCTAAAGCCTAAAGCCAGGTAGTGGGTCAGTTTGAAAATACGCCGAAGGCGTTGGCTAATTTCAGCCCATCTATGAAGCGGTCTCCGTTGTCAAGAGTTTTTTAAGCACACTTTGACCGCGACGCCGCAGCGCCTGCGTTTGCTCTATTGATAAAGCTTTGCTCTTTGACATGAGACTGC
>DASYFE010000021.1:0-16912 GCA_036498585.1 Pyrinomonadaceae bacterium
GCTCAGGTAGGCGAACCAAAGTGGCCAATGAGCCACTCAAGGGAGCAACTTTAGAAAGAGAATCGCACATCATCGATAAGCAAAACTATTCAATGAAGACGAAAGCACTATCAATGCTCGATTTTTCAGCAGCCTGCTAGATAACCGATGTTGCCCGGAAGTCGCTCAACCTTACCGAAACCATGATTCATCCAGGTCAGGTCGCGTTTTCTTTGTTCACGCTCTTCAGCCGTCGGCTCGCGATGTTCACCACGTTCGGGAATCACCTGGTTTGAATAGCGCACACGCAGATGCTTGTCGTGACTGACTGCTTGGAGATCGTTAGTCAGCTTCGTCGCAAACTCCTGCGCGCTTGTGATCTGATCGTATTCCTTCTTATCGACGTGCTCGCGAATCGACTGTTCCATCTTCTTCGCAACATCGGGGAACACGTAAGAGTTGTTGAGACGTTTTAGAATTCCATCGATTACTTGTGTTCGTGTTGCGGCGTCGATGGTCAGATCGGGTTGTTCCGGCTGCGCGAAGCTGACGACGGCACATGAGAGTGCGAGTGAGCAAAGAATGGCCAGACGGAAGGCGGTGGTTTTGAGCATTGACGGTTCTCCTTACTTTAACGTGGCGCCAAATAAATCTAACGACTGAGCACTGAGGCTTCTTTCGGTGCAATTGCGACTATTTTGCGGGCTTTGACTGATGACCAAGTTCGAATTTCAGTCATAGAAGACGGATACGAGAGGAAAAAGTTCCGAACAAATTCATCCGTGTAATCAGTGGTTTAGTTTTGTTCGATCTGAACCAGCTTGAGGCGACTGGAGCCGCCCGATTTTATGGAAACTTCCGATTTTCGACACCCGAAATGCTTGGCGACGAGCGTGATCAGTTCCTCGTTCGCCTTGCCATCGACCGGCGGCGCTTTGATGTGGGCCAGCCACGTCCCGTCGTCGTTTTGCTCGAGCAGATTGATGCGTGAGTTGGGTTTGACTTTGATCTGGATGATTCTCGGTGGCATTTCTGATGTTAATAACGCTTGGGAATGTAGCGTTAGCCATCAGTATATGAAAGTCCTGAAACTATTCTTAAACGCGCTCGTCGCTTTAGCCACAGATGAAGTTTAATCTTCACAACTCACCTCTATAACCTCTATCATCCGCGCATTCGAAAATACGAATTTTTCCGGCAGGATGTCGATTTCGGCGATCGTCGTTCGACTTACCGTTGGAATTCCGAATTTGCTGATAACCCTTAAAGAAGGAACGAAAAGATGAGCAATGTACGAGTACTCGTAGGCACCCGCAAAGGGGCATTCATTCTGACTTCAGATGGAAAGCGTGAGAAATGGGACGTGAGCGGGCCGCACTTCGCTGGATGGGAGATTTACCACATGAAGGGTTCGGCCGTGGACCCGAACCGCATCTTCGCGTCGCAAACAAGCGGCTGGTTTGGCCAGATCATTCAACGCTCTGATGACGGCGGCAAGACCTGGTTCCAGCCCGGAACGCCTACCGGCGCGCCGACGACCTCGCCCGAAGGAATGCCGATGGGCGAGAGCAATAAATTTGTTTACGACACGTCGGAGGAAACCGGCAAGCCGCTCACGACGCACCAGTTTTATGACGGCACTCCACATCCGTGGGAGTTCAAGCGAGTGTGGCATCTCGAGCCCTCACTCGATGATCCGGACACTGTCTTCGCCGGCATTGAGGATGCTGGTTTGTTCCGCTCGACCAACGGCGGGCAGATGTGGCAGGAGCTTCCGGGTTTACGCGGTCACGGCACCGGATCGCAGTGGCAACCAGGTGCGGGCGGTCTGTGTCTGCATACGATCATTCTCGATCCCGCGAATCGTGAAAGGATCTTTATCGCGATTTCTGCAGCCGGTGCGTTTCGCAGTGACGACGGCGGCGCGACGTGGAAAGCGATCAATCAAGGATTGCGCTCGCAATACATTCCGGATCCGACTGCAGAAGTGGGCCACTGCGTTCATCACATTGCGAAGCATCCGTCGAAGTCTGACGTGCTGTTTATGCAGAAGCATTGGGACGTGATGCGCAGCGACGATGCAGGTGATTCGTGGCGCGAGATCAGCGGAAACCTCCCGACTGATTTTGGTTTTGTGATCGATGTTCACGCGCACGAGCCGGAGACGATCTACGTCGTGCCCATCAAGAGCGACAGTGAGCACTATCCACCGGATGGCAAGCTGCGTGTTTATCGCAGTCGCACGGGTGGCAACGAATGGGAGGCGCTTACGAACGGTTTGCCGCAAGCGAACTGTTACGTGAACGTACTGCGCGATGCGATGGCGGTCGATTCGCTGGATTCGTGTGGCGTGTACTTTGGCACGACCGGCGGGCAGGTATACGGCTCGGCTGACGGTGGTGACACGTGGGCCCCGATCGTTCGCGATCTTCCGCCAGTGCTTTCAGTGGAGGTCCAGACACTAACATGATTGTTGTAGTTCTGCCGGCACATCTACGAGCGCTCGCGGGCGTCAGTGGAGATGTGCAGCTTGAGATTGACGGCGAGGTGACGCGACGCTCGATACTCGACGCGCTCGAGGCGCGCTATCCGATGCTGCGTGGGACCATTCGCGATCATGTCGGAGGAGAGCGACGTCCGTTGTTAAGGTTCTTTGCGTGCGGTGAGGACGTGACGCACGAGTCGGGCGATGCACCGTTGCCGGCCGCGATCGCATCGGGTACGGAGCCGTTTTATATCATCGGTGCAATTGCTGGAGGTTAAATCATCACGAGGAGTTTTATGGAAACAAATACGATTCGATTACATCGAGTGCTTATGGCGCCACCGGAGCGGGTTTACAAGGCGTTTCTTGATGCAAGTGCAATGTGCAAATGGCTACCGCCAAATGGATTCACGTGCCAGGTTCATCATCTTGATCCGAAAGTCGGTGGCACTTACAAGATGTCGTTCACGAATTTCTCGAGCGGCAACAGTCACTCGTTCGGTGGCGAGTATCACGAGCTCAAACCGAATGAGCTTTTACGCTACAGCGATCGTTTCGACGACCCGAACATGCCTGGCGAAATGATGACGACGGTGACGTTGAAGAAAGTGTCGGTAGGAACTGAATTGAACATCGTGCAGGAGGGCATCCCGGCCGCCATTCCCGCCGAAGCCTGTTATCTTGGTTGGCAGGAGTCGTTAACCCTGCTGAAGAAACTCGTAGAAGCAAACATTCCTGACATGTAAATCTTAGCCACGGATGAACACGGATTTAATTAGGATCTTATCCGTGTCATCCGTGGTTAAAAACTTACCCACGCTCGACGGCGGACACTACCTTCTACCAAGATTGTTCCTTATCTTGTCGAGACTTAGACCACGTGCAATAATCGGACGTATGAGAGTTTTGGCTCAAGACATTAGGACACGCGCCTTACCTGCATCTCTAAGCACTGATGAGAAGGAGTATATACGACTAGCCGCAAGGTTTTTGAGAGAACAAGGGGCCAGGAGGGTATGGCTATTTGGGTCATTAGCAAAGGGCCGTCGACCCACAGTTCATTCAGACTTCGATTTTGCGGTGGAAGGACTTCCCGCTGATCGGTTATTCGGAAGCGTGGGTCATTTGCTCCAAATTTTGCCTCGCCCTGTCGATGTCGTCGAGTTCGAAAGCTGCTCGACACTTTTGCGTGAGCAAATAGTTGAGCACGGAATAATCCTCAATGATGAGAATTGACTCTAAGAGTGCCCTCACTTTGTCTGCTTTCATTCGAAGCGTTCTCACTGCGATTTAGCGCATCGAAAATCACGTTTCTCAATTCGACCTCGAAGATTTAAGTCCAGCCGAGTTGGATTCACTCGGGTACTCGCTGCATAACATCTTCAATGCATTGGAGAACTGCTTCGAGCAGATTTCATTAAGCTTTGAGAATCACGTGCACGATCGCACTCGTTGGCACCGCGAGTTGTTAGGAAAAATGTTTTTGAATATCCCGTCTTTGCGGCCTGCCGTATTACCAGAACGACTGCGCTCACTCCTGGCAGATCTGTTAGGCTTTCGTCATCTGTTTAGACATGCTTATGAATTGACTTGATGAAGCCAAAACCGTTGCGCTTTTGGAATCGCTGGTCAGTTGAGAACGTACTTATTAAGCAGTCACTGACCCGCTTCGCTGATGAACTAGAGCAGATCGGAACCAAACCGTAAGAAGTACCCGTGATGGATTTCCGCTAGCTTGGTCTAATCAATAACGCGCCTTCACCGCCGCTGAAGATCCCCGCGATGCAGCCGGTCATTAAGGTAGCCAGGGTGGCGGCGAGGAGGGCGCGGAGGCCGAGGCTGGCGAGGTCGTCGCGACGTGAAGGAGCGAGGGCGGCGGTGCCGCCGACAAAGATTGCCATTGCCGCGACGTGGGCGAAGCCGCAGAGCGCGTAGGTTAGGATTACGACGGTGCGCGGGTTTGTTAGCTGGCCGGTGGAGATGAGTTGCGAGAGATGGTTATAGGAGAAGACTTCAGTCAGTATCACGCGCTCGCCTAACAAGCGCGCGGCGACGGGAACGTCGCTGGGTTGTAAGCCGAGTAGAAAAGCGAATGGGTAAAACACCCAGCCGAGGATTCTCACGATCGACAGCGGCTCGCTCATACCAAACCACGAGCTCACCACGCCGAGTAACTTATCAAGCAACGCTACGATTCCTAAGATAGCAATGATCAAGGCACAGATCCCCGCGGAAAGTCTCAGCCCGTCCATCGCGCCCTGAATAATCGCGCCAATCAAATTCTTCGATCGCTCGGACTCGTCTTCCGGTGGAACAGCCGCGAGCGTCTCCGGCGTTTCGGTCTCCGGAATCAGTAACTTCGAGACTACGACGCAAGCAGGAATCGCGAGGATCGATGCAGAGATCAAGTGACCAGCAATTTGTGGGAAGACGCCGGCGAGAAAGGCCACATACACTCCGAGCACACTCGACGCCACCGTGGCCATGCCTGTAGTCAATATTAATAGCAACTCCGAACGCGTCATCCGCTCGAGATAAGGCCGCACCACGAGCGCCGATTCAATGCCGACAAAGATGTTCGCCGCACTGGAAAGCGATTCGGCGCCGCTGATTTTCATCGTGCGGTGAAAGAGCCAGGCGAAGAGCCGGACGAAGACCTGCAACACGCGCAAGTGATAGAGCAGCGCGGTGAATGCCGCAAAGAAGATCACTGCCGGAAGCACCTGGAATACGAGAATGAAGCCGACGGAACCCGACTCGCCCGGACTCGCCGCCAGCGGCCCAAACAAAAACACCGATCCGCTCTTCGACGCATTGAGCAGCGCCAGCACAGCGTCGTTCAGCCAAAGCAGGACTCGTTGCGTAACCGGCAGGCGAAAAATGATGAGACCAATGAGGAGTTGCAGCGCGACACCCCAGGCAATCGTCTTCCACGCAACTCGACGACGATTACTCGAAAGCAGCCACGCCACACCAGCAAAAATCACGAAGCCCACGAGCGACACCACGTGATGAATCATTTCGGTCAGGTCCTTTATTGGTATCTATCCACAGATTACGCAGACTTTATACGTGCTTTTGGCGAATTTCCGTAGTTTCCCGTAGAATAAGCTCCCCTTTGATAATACCTTCCCCTGATCGAGCCGTGGGGCTGACCCTGCAGGCGGAAGTCTGTCATTCCCAACTGTTATCGACAGAGACAAATGCCGGACGAAATCAAGACTAACAATATCTTAGTGGTTGACGATTCGCCCACGATGCGGCGCATGGTGATTACGTCTCTGGGCTCACTGCGAACGGTGAAGTCTACACAGGCGGGCAGCGGCCTCGAAGCCATCGAGCGACTGGCCATAGAGCCCGTCGACCTGATGGTGCTCGATCTGAACATGCCGGACATGCACGGCATGGAGGTGATCGATTTCATGCGAAAGCACCAAGCCTATCGAAACATCCCAATTGTAGTGCTTACCACTAAAGGCGAAGAGTCGAGCCGCACGCAAGCTTTAGCCGCAGGCGCAAATCGCTACTTAACAAAGCCTTTCGATCCGAGGCAGTTGGCTGACGTGGTCGGCTCATTGTTGAACGCGAGTTGATGGATAACCAAAACCCCGACAACCGTGGTGAGTTCTTCGATCAGTTCCTCGACGATTACTACGCCGAGTGTGACGAGCACCTCGTCTCGATCCGCCGCTCGCTGGTAACGCTCGAAGATGAAGTGGATATGGGAACAGTCGATCGCACGTTGCTCGATAACCTCTTCCGCAGCTTCCACACGCTCAAGGGGATCTCGGGCATGGTTGGCCTGAGCGCCGCCGAACAGCTCGCGCATCATCTCGAAAGTTATCTTCGCGAGCTGCGTGAAGGAACCGTTCTGCTAAGCGACTCGGGATTTCAGGCGCTCGTGTCAGGCGTGTCGTTGCTCGAAACTGTTATCAACGCGCGTCGCAGCGATCAGGCGATTCCATCGATCGATGAGACTGTAGGACGACTGCAAGCCGTTTCGTCGGAATCGGTCCCGAGCAAGATCGAAACAACAACAGAACCTAAAACTTCTGGCAGCCATGCGACACGCTGGCTGGTCGAGTTTACGCCCACGGCGGAACTAGCCGAGCGCGGCGTTAACGTGAACAGCGTGCGCTCGCGGCTGCAAGAGATCGGGCAGTTGATCCAGGCGAAGCCTGTGGTAAAAGGCGCCGGCGAAATCGCTTTCGAGTTTATCGTCGCAACGAATGTAGACAGGTCTGCGCTCGAAGCTGATGGTTTGACGTTCAAGCCTGCTCCAGTTGAATCAGCGCCGCGAGCGAAAGACATCCAGCCGATAGCGACGATCGCGCCTGCGAGCGTCGTGCGCGTCGATCTCGATCGACTCGATGAGCTGATGCGCATCATCGGTGATCTTGTGATCAGTCGCACACGGCTCGAAGATCAACTGACGGAACTAAAACGTGTAACACCGCCTGCACTCTGGCGTTCGCTTCAGGAAACAAACCTGAGCATGGGACGGCAGCTCAGAGATTTGCGCGAGAGTGTCATGCGCGTGCGCATGGTCCAGATCGGTGAGATCTTCGAGCGCATGACGTTCGTGGTTCGCGATCTGGCGCGCGAGAGCGGCAAGAAGATCATCGTGCAGCTCAGCGGCGGCGAGACGGAGATCGACAAGTTTCTCGTCGAGCGCATGATGGATCCGCTCATGCACCTCGTGCGCAATGCGGTGAGTCATGGACTTGAAACCGTCGCCGAGCGTGAAGCTCAAGGGAAGCGGAGTGAAGGTTTGTTGTCGCTGAGCGCGACGACCGCCGGTGAAATGCTCGTGATCAAGATCGCGGACGACGGGCGCGGTATCGATCGAAAGCTCGTGCTCGATAGGGCAAAGGCGCGCGGTCTCAGTCACGGCGACACCGATATCGGTGACGCTGCTTTACTCGATCTGATCGCAACTCCCGGATTCTCAACACGCGACGAAGCCGACCGAGAAAGCGGACGTGGCGTGGGAATGGATGTGGTTAAAAAGGCGACGGAAGAGCTTGGTGGTCGAATCGCACTCGCGACAAAACTCGGCGAAGGAACCACATTCACGATCGAGCTGCCTTTGACACTCGCGATTGCTGAAGCACTCATCGTCAGTGTGGATGGTCAACGCTTTGCGGTGCCACAGTCGGCGGTGAGGGAAGTGCTGGAGGTCGAGTCAGCGTCAACGAAAGTGTTGGAGAACAACGAAATCATTTCCTATCGTGGAAAAGTTCTACCGCTGCTTCGTCTCGCGCGGGTTTTTGAGATGAATTACCAACATGGCGAGAAGTTTCACGTACTGGTGATTGGTGAAGATACAAACGAAGTCGGTCTCGCGGTCGATCGAATAATCGGACAGCGAGAGATCGTCGTGCGTGCGATCAAAGATCCGCTCGCGCAAAGTAAAGGCATCGCCGGAGCTACCGAGCTCGGCGATCAACGCGTGGTGCTGATCCTGGACGTCGGTGCGTTGCGAGAATTTGCAATGCACGCACGACACTGATTTCTCTGTGCAACCTCTGTGTTCTCTGTGTCTCTGTGGTTGCTGTTTTTCTAAGAGACATTAACCACAGAGACACAGAGACACAGAGAACACAGAGGTTGCACAGAGGAAGAAAAGTAAACATGAGTTCAGAGCCGTTCATAATCTTCGAGTTGGCGGATACGTTTTACGGCGTCCGCAGTAATTTTGTGCAACAGATCGAGATGATCGACGATGTTGCGCCGGTGCCGAATGCTCATCCGGCGGTCGAAGGAGTCGTGTTGGTGCGCGGCCAGGTGATTCCTGCGTTAAATCTGCGCTCACGTTTTGGTTTCGAAAGAATTGAACGCGAGCTGCGGTCGCGATTGGTTGTTATCAACACAGGAACGCGTGTAGTTGGGCTCGTTGTCGATACGGCGCGCGAGTTCCTCAAGATCCCAACGGAGTCGATCGAGCCGCCACCCGAAGCGCTAACCGGATTGAGCGGTCAATACCTGGAAGGCATCGCCACGATTGGCGAACGCATGATTTTGATTTTGAATTTAGAAGCCGTGCTCGATCTTGATTACCAGGTCGAGCCGCAGATTTCATAAAGCCAATAACGGAGATACGAAAATGTCTCAGGTGATAGAGAGCTCAAACAACAATTTTGGCAGAGCGATCGGACTGGTTCGCGAACAAGCAGTGCAAGTGGCTGAATCCGCCAGTCAAATCACAGTAACGGCCAACGAGGTGGCTGAAGGAGCCGAAACACAACTACGCGTACTCGACAGCACCGTCGCGATCGCCAATGAGATGACTGCATCCATCGCCGAGTCGACAACCCAGCTCGAGTCGATTGCGACTTCAACTGAAGAGCTCGCGTCGTCGGTTAACGAGAGCGCCGCATCGATCGAAGAGGTCACGAGGAACGCCGAATCGCTTGCTGCATCGATCAATCAGATCTCCGCTGCTATCGAACAAAACACGCGTTCGATTGAAGGCGTCAGTAACACGACGCAAAACATGGCGACATCCGCTGAAGAAGTTACAGGCGCAATGACGGAGATCGCCGGCTCGATCAAATCTGTCAGCGCCGACACCGAAGCACTCACCGCATCGGTGAATGAAACCGCGGCCAGCATGGAAGAGATGGCGGCCTCGATCGCGAGTCTCTCTGGAAATGCCGACGATCTCACCGTCGCGGCGGAAGAGACTTCTTCAGCGATCAACGAAATGGCTGCGTCGATCGAAGAGGTGGCGGCGATGACCGAGGGCCTCGCGTCGTCAGTTGAAGAAGTGTCGACGTCAATCGAACAGATGGCGCGCTCAGTTCAGGGAGTCGCGCAGAATGCGGAGCGCATTACGGAAGCTGCGACAAATGCCGCCGGCAGCGCTAATCAAATGGACCGTTCGTTACATTCGGTCGTGGCGTTAACGAAGCGAGCCGAAGAAGCCACTACGCACTTAAGCAAACAAGCCGAAGAAGGCGGAGCCGCAGCGCAGAAGTCGTTGCAGGGAATGCTGAAAGTCCGTACGGCGATGGAGCAATCAGCGGGCGTCATCCGTGAGATGGGAAAACGTTCTGACGAGATCGGTGGCATCGTCAACACGATCAACGTCATCGCTGAGCGCACCAACATGCTTTCGCTCAACGCTTCAATCGAAGCTGCGCGCGCCGGTGATGCGGGCCGGGGCTTCGCGGTAGTCGCGGAGGAGATCAGAAATCTCGCCGATCGATCCGCACAGGCGACGGCTGATATCGCGTTGATCATCAGGTCGCTTCAGGAAGTTGTCAGGGAAGCGGTAACTGCTGCGAGCGACGGAATGCGTGTCGCTGATGAAGGCGGTCAACTCGCGGAAGAAGGCGCGGCAGGTCTGAGGAAGATATTGAGTGGAATCAATCAAACCGCGCAGCTCGTCGCACAAATTGCAGATGCAACCGAGGAACAAGTGACGGCAGGTCAACAGGTGGTTACTGCAATCGAGACTACCGCCACTCAAACGAAACAGGTCTCAGGTGCGGTAATTGAACAGGCGCAGGCGTCGCAACAGATCGTGAAGTCAGCAGCGCAAATGCGGAAGACGGCAAAAGAAGTCAGCAAAGCTGTAGGTGAGCAGGGCCGCGCTGCGAGGGAGATCATCAAGGCGGCGCAGAGCACGAGCGGCGCGGCTAAGCAGGTGCGTAAGTCTTCGAACGAACAAGCCACGGCTGCCAGGGAAGTTACCCAAGCCGTCGAATCGATGCGCCGCGGCGCAGCATCTACTGCGCGTGCGCTGAGTGAACAGGCAGTGGCGGGCGATCAAGTTTCGAGGGAAGCAACCCAAGTCGCGTTACAGATCAGTGAGATCAGCAAAGCAATGCGCGAGCAGGCGAAGGCGTCGTCAGAGATCACCGAGGCGACTCAGAGTATGCGTTTGCAGTCCGATCAAGTGACGAAGGCGATGCGCGAGCAGGCGCGAACGTCGCATGAGATGACTGTTGCGGTGGCAAACGTTTCGCAAGAAGCTCTACGGGTTACGAATGCGAATCGCAACCATCTCGATGTCGCCGATCGGATTCGCAGTGATGTGACTGAGCTGCGCCGGATAACAAATCGTAATGCGGATGGTGTTAAAGCAACGTTGACCAGCACGTCCGGTTTGGCCGATCGCGCGCGCCAACTCGGCGAGATCATGGATAACATGATTAGTGGCAACGGCGCTGAAAAGCCTACACGCAAGCGCACGAGAAAACCGGCCGCGGATGAACGTGGATGAAGCAGATCGGCGTTTTCACAACAGACACCGATCTCGTGATTCGAGTTTGGGATGCGACGCTCGCGCGGCTCACGGGTATTAGTGAGGAATCTGCTTCGGGCCGCGATGTGACTGCACTGTTGCCCGATCTCGAGAAGCGCGGTCTGTTGAAACGTTTCCAACGCTCGCTGAAGGAAGGCGTAGTGGAAATGCTCGCGCCGGCCTTTCATCATTACCTGATCCCTTGTGCTCCAGTTAATCCTTCGAAACATTTCGAGAAGATGCAGCAGCGCGTGACGATCGCGCCGCTGCGTGACGACGACGCGATTGCCGGACTCATCGTCGCTATTGAAGACGTTACAGAGCGACTAGAGCGTGAGCGAGACCTCGCGGCGCATTTGGCTGAAGGCGATGAGTCGGTGCGACTGAATGCGGCTGAGTCTATTAGTGAAGATGAATCTTACGACACCGCACCGTTGCTCGGTGCGTTGAGTGATGAAAGCTGGCGAGTTCGTCGCGCCGCGATCAAAGGAGTGTCGCAACGCGCCGCGCCTGAAGCGATTGCCGTGCTGTTAAGCTCGGTAGTTGAGAATCATCACAATCCTTCGCTCTTGAACAGTGCGCTCCAGGTGCTGGCAGCGAGCGATGTTGACACCGTGTCGTCGCTCATCGAGCTGCTGAAAAATCCGAATGCGGATCTGCGTATGCAGGCAGCGTTGGCTTTAGGTGAACAACGTGACGCCCGTGCAGTCGATGCGTTGATAGAAGCGTTGAATGATGAAGATACGAACGTGCGGTATCACGCGATCGAGGCCCTCGGCAAGTTGAAGGCGACAGACGCCGTCGATGCACTTGTTGAGATAGCTGAGTCGAAAGATTTCTTTCTTACCTTTGCGGCCCTGGAGGCCCTCACAAAGATCGGCGATGCGCGCGTCGTGCCGAGAATAATGCCGCTTTTGGAGGATGAGCTTCTGTCTATACCGGCAGTCAACCTGTTGGGCCAACTCGGTGATGAAAGTACAGTCGCTCCGCTTACGGCTCTTTTGAATAATCCGGCTGGCCCGGTGGAGGCGGTTGCGGACGCGCTTGCCAGTCTCAGCGATCGATATGAGAAGCAATATGGCGAAGGTCGTTACATCGCGGATCTAATCAGCCGTGAAATCTCGCCCACGGGAGTTCAGAACCTGCTCGATACGTTGGAGGCGCCGGGTAAAGGAGACTATCGCTCGATTGCTTTAGTGCTTGGCTGGGTCAAAGGCGCGGGTGTGGACCGCGCGCTCACGCGATTGATGGGACGCGTCGATCTGCGCGATGAGATCGTTGAAGCGCTCGTGCGGCATGGCTCTGCGACTGCCGGTCTATTGATTTCACAGTTGAAAGCGGAGGATTTGGAAGTGCGACGCTCGGCCGTTGTCGCGCTCGGACGCATCGGCGACGCGAGCGCAACGCCGGCGCTTGTAAACATACTCGATGACAAGGTGCTGGCGATTGAGGCGGCGAATGCGCTCGGCGAAATCGGCGATCCGCAGGCAGTCGATGGACTACTGAATCTGATCGGCGACGAGGACTCATCGATCAGGCAGGCAGCCGTAGCGGCGTTGAATTCGATCATTCCGCCGTCGCTGTCACAACGTATCATTCCGCTTCTACATGACCTGGATCCGAACGTTCGTGAATCGGCAGTGAAGATTGCCGGATACTTTGGATACACGGAGGCAGCGAGCGCTTTGGTGGAGCTGAGTCGCGATCCGAACGAGCGAGTACGGTGCGCGGCGATCGAGCATCTGCCGTTTGTTGAAGACGAACGGGCTTTAGATGTTCTCGTCGGCGCGTTGAAAGAGGAAACGCCGAACGTGCGTGCGGCTGCGGCTCGTGCGCTCGGCAACATGGATGCGCCGCCGGTCGTCGTGTGTTTGATTGAAGGGCTCTCGGATGACGATGTTTGGGTGCGCTACTTCTGTGCGCGTGCGTTGGGTCGTAACCAGGATGAGGGAAGCATCGAAGCGCTCAAGCGAGTGATAGAGAAAGACGAAATGAATCACGTTCGCATTGCGGCCCTTGATTCGCTGGGGCAAATCGGCGGTCCGCGTGTCGCGGCGATTGTTGCGGAGCTCGTTCACGACGACGATCTGGACGTCGCCCATGCCGCGCAGGCAGCACAGAACCGAGCGCGGTAGCGCCGGGTAATTCTATTGGCGGGCTTGTTAGTTGAGGTTGACCCGGCGCTACCGCGCTCGGTTCTGTAGAACTATGGTGTCGTCGCGTTCACATAATCTGGCATTACCCGAGGGCGCCACGAGTCTGATCCAGACTCTGATCCACGAACGCACCGGAATGCATTTCGACAACGGCAAGCGCGATGTCCTCATGGATAAACTCTCGCCACTCGTCATCGAGCGCGGCTTCGGTTCGTTTCTCGATTATTATTACCTGCTGAAATACGATCCATCCGCGTGCGTCGAATGGCAGAACGTGATCAATGCACTCTCGGTGCAGGAGACTTATCTCTGGCGCGAGATCGATCAAGTGCGCGTCCTGGTCCAAACACTGATGCCTCAGTGGCACGCTCGAAATACGGGCTCAACTTTGCGGATCTGGAGCGCGGCTTGCGCCACCGGCGAGGAACCGTTGACGATCGCGATCGCATTGAACGAAGCCGGATGGTTTGAACGCGCATCGATCGAGATCGTAGCCAGTGACGCCAGCACGAAAGCCATCGATCGCGCCGTTCGCGGCGTTTATCGAGAGCGCGCCTTCCGCAACCTTCCCGGCGCTCTGCGGGATCGCTATTTCGAGCGAGATGGTTCAGACTGGCGTGTCAGAACCGACATACATTCACGAGTTAATTGGAGACTTGCAAACTTAATGGAGGAAGACCAGATCTCGCCTCTCGCCGGCGCGGATTTTATTTTCTGTCGCAACGTTTTTATTTACTTCTCAGAAAGCGCGATTGGCCGCGTGGTTCGTTCTTTCTCGAGACATATCCGCCCCCCGGGTTATCTATTTGTTGGCGCCGCTGAATCACTAATACGGCTGACGACCGATTTTACCCTGACCGAAATTGACGACGCTTTCGTGTATGTGAAGCGTGAGAGGACCACCTGACGATGGATCGTGTCTTACGTGTAGTGGTGATCGACGATTCGGCTTACGTGCGGAAGGTCGTGCGAGAGATACTCTCTCGCAGCCCTTTCCTCGAAGTTGTCGGCACAGCGCGCGATGGTCGAGAAGCACTCGATCTCGTAGAACAGCTTGATCCGGACGTAGTCACGTGCGATCTCATCATGCCTGAGCTGGACGGCGTCGGATTCGTGCGCGAACAAATGAAGCGACGGCCCGTGCCGATCATTATCATGAGCGTCGCGAAGGAAACGGCTGAAGCTGCCCTAACCGCGCTCGACGCTGGAGCGATCGACTTCGTTCAGAAACCGACCGCGCTTGCGAGTGAAAAGATCTTTGAAGTCAGCAACGAGTTGATTGACAAGGTCAAAGCAGCAGGCAACATTTCTCTGAATCGGCTGCCCACGCCGCCGGACCCGAAGAGGGCAGCGATAGTCGAGCCGGCAGTGGACGGAACTCACTCAGTCGACCTCGTCGTGCTTGGTATTTCGACTGGTGGACCACAGGCGCTGAAACGATTGATACCGCAGTTTCCGGCGGATTTTCCGGTTCCAATCGTGATGGTGATGCACATGCCGGTTGGTTACACCGAGATGTACGCGGCGAAGTTGAACGAGATATCTAAACTTGAAGTACGAGAAGCAGCGGAGGGAGACGAGCTGAAACCGGGCCGCGTCTTCCTTGCACCCGCAGGCCGTCACCTGACATTGAAACAGGGTAAAGACGGCAAGGTCATTACCCATCTCGATTCCAGACCGTTTAGCACGCTGCATCGTCCTTCGGTTGACGTGTTGTTTCAATCCGCGGCAGAAGTCTATCGCAATCGCGTGCTCGGAGTGGTGATGACGGGGATGGGATCGGATGGAAAGCAGGGGGCGGCGTGGATCAAATCGCAGGGCGGGCTTGTATTTACAGAAGCGGAGAGCAGTTGTGTGGTGTATGGTATGCCATGCGTCGTGGTGGAAGCTGGTTTGAGTGACAAGAGCGTCGCTCTGGAAGACATGGCCCACGCGATTAGGGAGGTCGTATGAGTCAGAAGATTCTGATCGTCGACGATTCAGCGTTGTCACGCCGGACGTTGCGGCGAATCCTCGAGTCTGCGGGTTACGAAGTGGTGGAAGCAGACGATGGAATGACTGCGCTCGAGCTTTACTTCCTGGAAAAGCCGAGTTTGGTTTTGCTCGATCTGGTGATGAAAGGTATGTACGGGCTTGATGTGCTCGTGAAGTTGCGCGAGATGGATCCGAAGGCGTTAGTCGTGGTTGCCAGCGCTGATATTCAGAGTTCGACACGCAAAATGGTTGATGAAGCGGGGGCGCTAGCTTTCATCAACAAACCGTTTGTGTCAGAACCAGTGATTGCGGCTGTCGAGGCGGCACTATGCCCCCCGGAAGGAGTCACTGGTGAAATTAACTGAGCGACAGAGCGACGCGCTTTCCGAGCTCATCAACATTGCTTTCGCGCGCACGGGAGCGGCGCTTTCGGAGCTGACCGGGCATCGTGTTTTACTCGATCCACCGGAAGTGGCAGTCTATAGAACTGCAGAGTTGCGTGGGGCGCTGGCTAAGTTTGTACCGGGCGATGTGGCTTCGATTCATCAGGTGTTTGCCGGACCAGTCGCCGGTGATGCGTTGTTATTGTTGAACTATGCAGGGGCCGTGCAGCTCACTGACCTGCTCACCGACGGGCACCAGCCGTCAAACTTTCTCGACGAATCAGCGCGAGAAGTTTTAACTGAGGTTGGGAATATTCTTTTGAATGCGTGTTTGGGAATGTTTGGAAATTTGCTGAACGTTCACGTCACGTTTTCCGTGCCGCGGTTGCATCTCGAGACGCTCGATGAGTTGATCTCGTCCACGACGTCAGACAAGCCCGAGATGCATTACGCGCTCGTGGTCTACACGGCCTTTCAAATCCGCGACAGTTCAGTCAAGGGATTTCTGGTGATCGTGTTGAGCGTCGAGTCGCTCGATCGTTTGATTCAGGAAGTCGACGTTTGGGAAGCGCAACAAGGCCGGTGAGCGCAATATTGATTTCATTGAAATTAACGCCGAAGGCGTTCGCTAATTGTGTGCCGAGCACTGGTAATTTAACGCCGAAGGCGTTCGCTAATTCCAGCCCAGGGTTCGAAGCGCAGCGAGAACCCTGGGTTCACCATAAAAGACGCTTAAACCCTGAAAGGGTTTGTTGGTTGGCGAACCCTTTCAGGGTTGGAACAAATTTAAATAGCTAACCCAGGGTTCTCGTTCCTCGAACCCTGGGCTGAAATTAGCGAACGCCTTCGGCGTTAAACCCTGGGCTGAAATTAGCGAACGCCTTCGGCGTTAAAATGGGAGTTGAAATCCGGCCGGCGTTTATTCAGTTGTAATGACAGAGAGTAGCTCCAAAGAGACATTGCTCAACGCTGCGGTCCTGCACTGGATGCACGACCTGGCGGCGCAGGGGATCGTCACGACTGATAGCGATCTGAACGTCGTCGAATGGAACCACTGGATGTACGACCACACGGGGAAACGCCGGGTTGAAATAATCGACCGTAATCTGCTCGAGTTGTTTCCGGAATTGACTCAACGCCGTCTGGACCGGCATTACAAATGGGCGCTTGAAGGAAAGGTAAGCGTGTTGTCGCAGGCGCTGCATGGTTATTTGCTCGCGATGCCGGCCGTTTCAGGCGAGCACGGCTTTACGCAGATGCAACAGGCGGTGCGAATTTCTCCGCTGAGTCATGAGGGCCGAGTAATCGGAACCCTCACGATTATCGAAGACGTGACCGAGCGTGTAGCCCGTGAATCCGAGTTACAAGCGCAGATCGAAGAGCGATCGCGGCTCCTATCAAGTGAGAAGTTGGCGCGTAACGAAGCTGAGCGAGCGAACCGTTTGAAGGACGAGTTTCTCGCGACGATCTCGCACGAGTTACGCAATCCGTTGAATGCGATTCTCGGTTGGGCCCACATGATGCGTCTCGGCAAACTCAACGAAGCGAATGCTGAACGCGCGGTAGAAACGATCTACCGGAATGCAAAGTCCCAGGCCCAGTTAGTCGCCGATCTCCTCGACGTGTCGCGCATCATCACAGGGAAGCTGCGGCTGGACGTGCAGCCGACCGAGCTCGTCCATAT
>DASYFE010000022.1:0-10545 GCA_036498585.1 Pyrinomonadaceae bacterium
CGACCATGACGGATGATGACAACCAGCCACGACAAGCCTGACATTCTCGCCGCCCGCTTCCATCACATAAACTCCCGCGGGCTCACGAGTCGATCGAAAAGCGATCCGCTCTCCGTTCGGTGAAAACACCGGCGCGATCTCATCGGAAGGTGTGTTGGGCGTGAGGGGCGTTGCGTTCTTGCCGCCCACTCTTTGCACAAACAGATCGAAGCTGCCGTTCTGTTTGCTCGCGTAAACAAAACTCTTGCCGTCTGGTGCGAGACTGGGAAAGTACTCGGTGCCGTGTTCGTTGGTAAGTTGCAGATGTGCGGCGCGCGACCAGTCAGTCGAGACCGCTTTCGCCCGCATCCAGACGGACCACGCAAAAACCGCTGTCGTCAGAATCAAGAGACCTGTGACGACGGGCCAGAGCCAGCGAGGTCGCATGAACGGCTTCGCCACGTGCGCTCCCGATCCGCCGGGAGACGAATCAATCTGTCGCAGCAAACGACGAATGTCCGCGCGGAAATCGGAAGCCGTTTGGTAACGAAGCTCCCGATCCTTCTCGAGCGCTTTGCTGAGAATGGTATGCAGCTCACGAGGGAGTCCGGCATCGATTGGGCTTGGTTGTCCCGAAAGGATTCTGTTGATGATGGCTTGTCGCGACTCGCCGGTGAAAGGTTTCTGACCGGTCGACAGCTCGTATAGCACGACGCCAAGACTCCAGATATCCGTGCGATGATCGACCGGCTCTCCCGACGCCTGTTCCGGCGACATGTAAGCCAGCGTACCCATCGCGATGCCGAGCTGCGTTTGTGCTGCTGTTCCCGGAGTGGGCTCAACTTCCGCGAGCTTAACGAGACCAAAATCGAGCACCTTCGCATAACCGTCAGGACGGACCATCACGTTGTCAGGCTTTACATCGCGATGAACGATCCCAGATTGATGTGCAGCGCCTAATGCTTCCGCAACCTGAGCAACGATCGAAAACAACTCTTTCAAACTCACCTTGTTTCGCAGCGATGAAAGCGTTTTGCCCTCGACCAACTCCATCGCGATGAAGTGAAGACCATTAGCTTCACCGACTTCATAAATCGTGACGAGGTTCGGATGATTCAGCGACGACAGCGCACGTGCTTCACGTTGAAAGCGGCTCAATCGTTCGGCATCGACGACAAAGTGCAACGGAAGGACCTTGAGCGCGACCATGCGACCGAGTTTGAGATCGCGTGCGAGGTAAACTTCTCCCATGCCCCCCGCGCCGAGGAGTTTTTCGATTTTGTAAGTCGCGATCTCCTGGCCGACGAGAGTAGAAACGATCGTGGTGATCCTTGAATCCTGCGCGAGCGCATGGGCGGCGACTTTCATCGCCGGACGTTCCATGAAGTTCGCCGCCTGCGATTGCGCCTTCAACAGACTCAACACTTCATCGCGCAAGACTGGATTGTCCGGCGCTGCGGCTGCGACAAACGCTTCGCGCGCTTCGGGTGGTTGTTCGAGCGCCTGCTCGAGCAGTGCGTCAACTTGTTTCCACAGCTCGCGGTTCATTTAGTTATTGCTGAGTTCGCGATAGAGCCACGCTTTGGCTTTGTTCCACTCGCGTATGACAGTGATGGTCGACATGTGCATGACTTCCGCCGTTTCCTCGACGCTCAGTCCGCCAAAGAAACGCAGCTCGACAATGTGACTCTTGCGTTCGTCAATCGTAGCGAGGGTCTTTAACGCTTCATCGAGCGCCAGCAGATCCGGCTCTCGTTCGCTCGAGATCGTCAGCGCCGCGTCAAGCGACATACGGATCGCCTCGATATCTTTATCGACACGTGGACGTCGTCGCGCAAAGTCAACGAGGATGCGCCGCATTATCTGCGCCGCCACGCCGAAGAAGTGTGCGCGGTTCTGCCAGCGCACTGCTTTCCAGTCGATCAAGCGGACGTAAGCTTCGTTGATGAGCGCGGAGGTTTGCAGGAGGTGGTCCGGGCGCTCGCGGCTCATGTAGCGCTTGGCGAGCCGGTAGAGTTCAGCGTGAACAAGTGGCGCGAGCTTTTCGAGGGCTTCCTCCTCGCCGTCGCTCCACGCGGCCAGAAGTTGAGTAAGCTCGTAAGTCCCAGGCCTGTCCATGGGCCGAGAAATTTATCACATTTGCTGGAGGTAATCCGCAGGTTTTCGCAGCTCAACTATTGGTGGCGCCCTAAATTGAAAGTCATCTCTGCGGCTCTCTGCGTATCTTTGCGTTCTCTGCGTTAAAGAGCTATTTCAACGCAGAGGCCCGCAGAGATACGCAGAGGGCCGCAGAGAAAATCTCAAATTAGGTCACCGCTCAACTATTGCAATCTTTAACTGAATTCTAGAAAAGATCGCGAACGGCGAAGAAGCACATCTTGTCGAAGCATTTCCTAATGCGGAGATCGCAAATTGAGTGCTTCATTCATTCAAAAGCTCCTGACCAACTCGGTTAAAGGGTTAAAGGTGGGTACGCGTGGGATACGTATTTATGACGCTGTCGTTTCAGATTCTATCGATTTGCGTAATGACGAGATCCCATTTCCCTTCAGCTTATCGAATTTTAGTTTTGAGAGTGATGTTCTTTTTAGGAATACATCCATCCCCTATTGGCCTCGCTGCCTGGACCGGAATAATTAAGTAACGGTTTTGGCGATGCGAGCCATCACCGCCAGCACGCCGAGATGGTAAGCATTGTGATCCGCGATCAAAAGCGCCTCCCGTAAAATCGTTTGCCCGTCGCCGCGCGGGATCTTCGCGTGCAGATCGGTTGACGGATTCTCGACGAGTGCTTCCATCTGTTGCAGGTCGTTACGAAATTGATCGATTGTCTGTTGCCACAACGTCGGAGTCCCGAGATCGTCAGGCTTGGGCCAGTAACCTTTTGGAAACTCCGGTGAGACGTGGTCTGGATCGCGACTGAATTCGAGTATGTCCCACTGCGCCAGGCGCATGTGTTCGAGAACCTGCCAGGGCGTGTAAGGCAGTCCTTCAATCTGCCGGTTGCATAGGTCTGGCGGAAAGCTGCTCACAAAATCGTCGAACGATAGATGAGCGCCGCCGCCTCTGAGAAGGTAAAGCACGTGCTTTCGGAGTGATTCGTCTGTTTGGTCTTGCGCCATAATCGCTATATCTTAGACTGCATGAAACCGATTTCAAAGACTGCTTTTTATTGTTGTGGTGTGCGTATGCAGGATGCTGAGCGGGAAGAGTTAGTTGCGAATCCGAATCTGACTGTCGTGCTCATCGGTGCGGGTTTTGATACTCGGGCTTTCAGGCTGCAAGGCGGAACATGGATTGAGCTCGACGAGCCGCAGGTGATTACTTATAAAAACGAACGGCTACCTGCTGCAAACAGTGAGAACGAGCTGCAGCGCATCTCGATCGACTTTGCTACTGAGTCACTCGAACAAAAGCTCGCCGCCTACTCGGGTCGCAGCCCGGTAACAGTCGTGATCGAGGGCGTGTTGATGTATCTCGAAGAAGCAGCGATCGGAAAGTTACTAGAGACACTGCACCATCTGTTTCCACGACATAAACTGATTTGTGATCTGATGACGACGGCATTCTTTGAGAAGAACGCCAGCACGATTCACGAGAAGCTCACCGGGATGGGCGCGACCTTTAAGTTCACGCTCGATAATCCCGAAGAAGTGTTTTTGAAGAATGGCTATCGCCAGCTCGAGACGATCCCAGTAATCGAGAAGGCAGTGTTATTCGAAGCAGGAGAGATCCCACCGGAGGTCTGCCAGACAGTACAACCAACTCTGCCACAAGGCTACTCAATCCACGTCTTCGAGAAGTAGCCACAAAAAAACAGAACCGAGCGCGGTAGCGCCGGGTCAACTTCCAATTAAACGACCTTCGATGAGGTTGACCCGGCGCTACCGCGCTCGGTTCTGTTTTTTGTGGCTAAGCAAAGATCTTCTTCGTGTCGAGGATGATCGTCTTTCCGCCGCGCTCCTGCGTTATTTCGACCATATCGTCGGTGCCGCCTGCACCATCACCGGGCGCGCCGTTCCAGAGTGCGATCAGCGTCACGTTTTCACCGCCCGCCGCAGCGAGTGCGTTGTGCAGGTTCCATAGATTATTACGCTGCCAGATATTGTAAGCAGGTTTGTCCTGAAGCCAGCGCGGCAACTGTTTCGATTCGCAGAGCACGCGCACCGGCCGCGTTCTTACGAGTCGATTGAACTCTTCAATCCACTGCGGGCCGCCTTGCGCTACAGATTCGCGGATATAAAGCTCGCGCGGCACGGCAAGATAGATCTCAGTCGGAATACCCATCTCTTCACAAACCTGGTGGAACAAAATATCGCCACCATTCGCACCTCCCGCAATACCGTAAGCAACCCCACCTGCTAGCTGTTGTTCTGCGGCAACAGCTTCAGCAATTTTCTGTTTAGCAATCTCAACCTTGTCGGGCGGAAATCTCGGCACGGCACGTCCGGGAGCGTCGATCATGTGTCCAGTAAACAGCAGCACGCGCTTGGGCGCAGCAGCGACGTCCGTTACGACTGGAGCAGGTTCGAGCATACTCAAAACCGCTTCGACATTCTCTTTGAGGACACCGAGATCCTGATACAGGTTTAGCTGACGCCGAACCGTATCACTCAGAAACGCAGGCGCATCAACGAGCGCGCGCCGGTAAGCATTCGACACCTTCGCCGGTCTGTTCGAAGTAAGAAAACAAAGATCGGCCTCACTGCTCTCGACCCAAACATCCGTGCGCTGCTCCCGTTCAAGACGTTCCGCCGCTGCCTTCAGCGACAAATCCACCGATGCCGAAAGCTTTTGGACGGTGGTGTTTCGCGCCTTGAGCTCGCGCTCTGCACTGTCATCGTCGTCGAACCGTTCCGCCCAAACGTCCGGCATGAGCTCTGCTAACTTAGTCTGGATCGTCAGCGTCGCGAGTGTACTTAGTCCGGAGTAGAAGTGATTGAGATCCTCCTTGAAAGCTGCCTCGTAAGCCTCGAACGATTCCTCCAGGTAAGGCGAGACAAGCGCCCGGCGCTGGCGATCCGGTAACGATGTCCCTTGTCTCCACTCCCTGGTCCAGTGAGATTTCGCGTTGCGACCCAATAACGAACGCACTTCCGCTCGACTTTGTTTCTCGATCCCGTCGAGACTGAGCACGCGCTTTAATGCCTGAGTGGAACTGGTCAGATCACCGAGACGTTGATAGATCGTGCCCAACTGTGTGTTGGCTTCTACATCTACTGGATCCTGCGCGCGCACCGCTTCCCACGTCGCGCGCGCGCCCTCGAATGCTTTCAGATTAAACTGCGCACGACCGACCAAACGCAGGCCCTCAGTCTCCCACTCAAAACCACGCGCCTCAGTCGCAAGCAGCTCCAGATCCCCGACTTCTTCCTTCTCCGTGGCCCGTTCGACTTCCTCACGGAAATCGCGTGGAATCGGAAGAAAGCGTGAGCGATCCTGCTCATCAAGATTGGGCAGCATTTGGAAGACCGGACTATCGTCTCCCTCGGAGTTAAGCGTTTGTCTCAGGCCCAAATACAGGTCTTCAACACTCGCTGACGGATCGACACCGTCGTAAGTGAGATAGCGATCAGTCTTGATGTCGAAAGGGACCTCGTCAGTCTTGATGCCCGCGCCGCGCGCGCGAATCATGAAGGTGTGCCTGCCGCGCAAAGCGTGACGCACACCCAGCTCGTAGTAGACGTTCGCGTTCTGAATGGAGATGTCGGCAATCACGAGATCGGCAGTGAGCAGACGCTGAAACATGTCGAGACGAATGTTTCCCTGACGGCGGATCTCCATCGTCGTCCGGCCAGTGACTTCCAACCGGTTGAGCGCCGGATCGATCAGGTTCTTCTCGACGTCGTCGAAATTGATTTCATTCTTCGTGCCGAAAGGCCGGATGATGAATGCACGCATTGTTTTATTCCTCACCTCACTGGTAGAACTGCCCAAACTGATCGAGCCGGAAATGATCGATGCTGACTTCCCTCGCGAGCGCCTGACCGACGCGGATCAGGTCAGGAATGGCCTCGATTGAATCGAGCTGCGACACTTTCGCTGGTTCGACGTCTCCGAGTCCACGCTTCTCGAGCCACGTCTTCGATAGTTCCGCATTGTAACGCGCGTAAGTAAACTGCCGGCCTAAATCATCCGGAATCGGATCGGTGCGATACACCAGATCGTCGACTTCGTTATCGATCGCAGTGTCGCAACGACCGAGTTCTCTATCGAACTCACCACCATGTATGCAGCGACCGATGATGCGGCAGTTGAGGTCCTGATCGACTGCGGAGCCGTACATCAACGCACCTGGAAAACTTACGAGGTTTGAGAAAGCGTTCTTCCCACCGCTATAAACATCGGCATCGACGGTCGGCGCGGAACCTGTGCCGATTGACATCACTAACAGTTTCTTTTCTCCAGTGGGCCAGTTGAGCTTGTACGCCGGATGCGTCGCCATACGCGCGATCAGAAACGCCGGATTGTTGTAAGGCGTCAGGCCACCGTCCTCGAACAAAAATGCTTTGGATGGATCGTTTTCATCCCACTGCACGACTTCGGGAGGGAAAAACACGGGCGCCGCGGTGCTGGCGCGCACAAGTTGCCAGAGCGGGATCTGCGTATTTCGATCTGCGCGATCGGGAGCGTTGTACTTCGCATACGGATTGGTGCTTATGGGCCAGGGTGAGTCGGTCGTGACGTTGCGTGTGACAACGAGCAGCAGCGATTTCAGCGTGTCCGAGTCGAGCGTCGTGTCAGCGCCGAACACTTCTTTGAGCTTCTCTGTCAGCGGCTCGCTTTTATAGAGGTGTTTGAGACGGCGGAGGATGAAAGCCTTCTCGAACATTGCTGGTCCAACTTCCTGATAGAAGTCGGAGAGGAAGCGCGCTGATTTACCGATAGCGAGACCCGCGGCGATGATTGCGCCGGTGCTGGTGCCGCCGATGTAATCGAAATAATTGCAGAGGCGAAAGTTTTCCCCCTGCCCGCTTTTCTCCGCGAGCATTTCTTCCATTCGTATAAGGACTTGCAACGTAAGCACCCCACGAATCCCGCCGCCATCGAGCGCGAGCAGCTTTCGCGGTCGTTCTGTAGCGTATCTATCTTCCAAATGGCCCCAAAGAGACATGTCGATCCTCCTTCGAATTTATACCTCTGTGCCTATGGAGTTGGACGAGGTCGAGAGCACGAGTCAGACTGAGTATTGATTGTACTGCGTTCGCGCTGATTATAGGTCAGAAGTTCATTGGCCGTCACCGAATTGCGAAAATACAAGTCCGCGAAGCGGACGTCAGCATAAAGCCTGGGGCGCCAGCCCCAGGATCATGATTAGAAAAACCAATTGAGCCCGCAATAGCGGGCGACAGCGTTTTGGATCATGCGCTGTCGCCCGCTTCACGGGCTCAACCAATATTTTTTATTTCGTTATCCTGGGGCTCACGCCCCAGGCTTTATGCTTTCGCCCGCTTCGCGGGCTTGCGCTTCAGTTTACCTGTTCTTGTCTTTGACTTTCTGCAACGTGCTCAAGCTCAGGAACCGTTTGTCGAAGATGTAGACATGCAGCACGGCGGCGACGAAGCCGATCGTGCTTACGATGGTCCCCAGCGCTATCCGCTTCAGAGAATCTTTCCAGCGTATTAACCCGATGGCGTGCTTGGAAACGAATGTGCCTAACAATGCTGTGAGGACTTTGGCCAGCACGGCAAAGACGATCATCATCACGACCGCGTCATAAATGTACGTCACGATCTTCCGGAACGTAAGCCCTTTGACAGTCTCCACTGAAGAGGTCGCCAAATTCGTCACTCGATGCGCGGCCGACTCGGGTAAAGGCGCCTCCCACCAAACATAGACCGCCGCCACGATGGCAATCGCTATCAACAACAACGCGACACGCGCGGCGTTCTTCAACACCGGATCGATCTGCCAAACTTTGAAAGCGTTGCTGCTGCCGACAGTGAGCAGTTTTTTCAGGTATTTGTTTCCCTTCCCCGAATCCCTCATGAACTCTTCGATCTCCAGGAACTTCCACGGCTCACTCTGCGGCGGCTCAAAAAAGTCTTCCACGCATTTCTCTTTTTTGATCTGAAACTCCGTCATTCGGTAGCCGCTCGTCATCAGTGCGTAAGCTTCCGCCTCGGAGAAAGAATCAAGATCCGTCCGGAGGGCGGAAAGAAGCTCCTGCACATCTTTGGCAATGCCGTAGCGCGTGTACGGATCGCGGCGCCATTGAGGTCGCACGTCTTCATATGGATCGTAAGGATCTAAACAATCGATCCAGTCGACCGGATCCACATTGAGATCGCCTTTCAGATGCACGAACATGAATCCGCGCAAAAGGTTCGAACGCCGACGGCCTTTCAAGTCGTGATATTCAGCTTCACGAATCCGCGCCTGAAAAATGCTGTTCGAGCGCAGCAGAACCCCAAGGATCTTGTTGCTCGACGCAGGTTGCGATTCCATTTGCCCGCTCGCATCGCTGACGAGCATGACCTTGCAATCCTGCTCGAGCAATGTATCAACGCCCTGATTGTCAGCGACACCTCCATCCGCAAGTCGGACTAAGCGATCCGGAAAAAGATTGTCCAACGTGAGCGGTTCAAAGACCGCGGGGACCGCCGCTGATGCACCGACTGCCTGGCCCAGCCGTACTTTCTGGTAGTCGTCAGGAGCGTCGCAGTAGTACATGCGACGCAGCCGCTCGTTGCCGTCGATCTCGCTATCGATTCCTGCGGGGGCTTCGCCCATCCACGTAGCTGTGTACTGCCAGGTGTGGCCCGTGTTGAGTGTGGCGGCGTTGAGCACGAGGATCGGCACTTTCGCGTCGCGTCGCCAGTTTTGATACTTCGGCGAGAACGATGAGTCATTGAAAACCTCTCCATTGATTCTCGTTTGCGGCGAGATCGTCAAGTCATTCAGCCAGCGCGGGCCGGTGGTGTGCCCATCCTTCACTCTTGAATAAAGGTGATGCTCGTACAATTCCGCTGCTCTGAATGTTCGCGAGTACTGATCGCTCCAGAAAATGCGAAAGTTCTTCAATGGATTGACTGCCACGCGTGTGCGGATGTTCTTTTGCACGCCCGTGACAAACTCATCGATCATCTCGGCCACGAGTTGGATATAGTCTTCACGAGTGATCTCGGCATCCGTTTTTGTTTGCAGCAGGTGACGTACTTTCAAGTAGTAATGAGCGCCTGCGATCGATCCGCCTGAGACGCATGACAAGACTTCGACGTTGCGCAGCATGTCGAGCTCAGCGAGTTGCGCGAGTACGCCGAGGTGATAGAGCGAAGCGCGAAAACCGCCGCCTGACAAAGCCAGTCCGACCTTTCCTGTAAAAGCTGAACGCGGCACTGCAGCAACACCGAAGGCACGGATGAGAGCGTCCGATGCTGGGCCAAGATCTTTATCAGGCTGAAGACGGGCGATGGAGGCGAGTTGAAACGCGCAGGTTTGCAGCTCCCATTCGTAAACTTCTTTGGCGTTCGCGTGGCCGTTGTTTATCCACTTAACCGCCTCATCGTAGTTTTGCAGTCCGAAGTGGGCTTCGGCGACGGCCGCGTAGTACCACCATTTGTCATGCAGCTCGGGATCGTTGACGAGTGGTGCAACCTCGTCGACGACCTTTTGTCGAATCTCACGTGCTCTTTCGCGGGCCTCCGTAGCAACCAGTTCGCGACCGGCTTTTTTCGCTTGCGCTTCTTCAAGGTTGGCGATGCGATCGAGAATGTAGGCGGCGTTGATTCCGGTATATCCCTGATCGTTGCGTGGCCCCTGTTCGTAAGCGCGCAAGTAGTAAACGAGAGACTGTTCGAGGTTCTCGCGCTGATTGTCGAGCTCCCATTTCCGTTTGTAGATCGCGCCGATCAAGCCGAGCGTTTCCTGGACTGTCGTGGTTTTGAAGTCAGCGATCTCGCGTAATGTTTCGAGGGCGCGATCGAGTCGCTCGTCTGCGGACAGATCCTCGTCTTTGTAAGTGCAAAGTGCGAGCTGTTGAAATATCTTCTCGCGGAGGTTGCGATCGAGTGCGGTGTCTTTGTGTTTACTGGCGCGCAGAAGCAGTCGACGTGCGTAAGTGAAGCGCAGCTCGCCTTTCAGTTTCATGGCGAGCTCCAGCATCTTTTCCGGTCCTTCCTGGCCGCCGCGGAGAATCAGCAACGCCTCTTTAACGCTCTTGCTATCGCGCGGAGGAATAAGCGCGTGCTGAACCGGGTGGGGCTTATTCCCATTCCCGGACGCTGCTGTAGTTTGTTTAGTGCTCGGATCGACCGCGACAGTAGTTTCTTTGTCGGCCATGGGGGACTCCTTTTCGGGATGGGCTGACTATCAGACGGGTAATGAGCGAACAGTCGCGAGGTTAATAATAGAATATGAGGCCGTAGTCAAGGTTTAATAAAGGATTCCGAATGATGAGTGACAAACCGATAGCCCTGGACGCTTATGAAACATTGGCGGAGGCTTACGCATCAGTTGTCGATACTAAACCGCACAACGCCTATTATGAACGCCCCGCCACTCTCTCACTGTTGCCGGACGTCAAAGGGAAGCGAGTCCTGGATGCGGCGTGTGGTCCTGGCGTGT
>DASYFE010000023.1:0-5828 GCA_036498585.1 Pyrinomonadaceae bacterium
GACTAAACCGAAAAAATTATCCGTTTACGGCGATTGTCGGGCAGGAGGAGATGAAGCTCGCCCTGCTGCTGAACGTTGTTGACCCGTTGATTGGCGGCGTTTTGATCATGGGGCATCGAGGGACAGGGAAGTCGACTGCGGTGCGCGCGCTGGCTGACTTGTTGCCGCAGATAGATGTCGTTGCTGGCTGTCCTTATAACTGCGATCCGGACGGTGACCTGTGCGATCAGTGTCGCGGGTCAGAGATCACTGCGAAAAAGACGGCGGTGCCCGTTGTCGAGCTTCCTCTAGGCGCGACTGAGGATCGCGTGTGTGGGACCATCGATATCGAGCGCGCGCTGTCTGCCGGTCGTAAGGCTTTCGATCCCGGGTTGCTCGCGCGCGCGAATCGCGGTTTTCTTTACATCGATGAAGTAAACCTGCTCGAAGATCATCTCGTCGATCTCTTGCTCGACGTTGCGGTCACAGGGATCAATAAAGTTGAGCGTGAAGGTGTTTCTGTCGAGCACCCGGCGAGCTTTGTGCTGATCGGTTCGGGAAATCCTGAAGAAGGCGAGCTCAGACCACAGCTTCTCGACCGTTTCGGACTGCACGCTGAGGTCACGACTGAAAACTATTTACAGAACCGCATCGATATCATCGAGCGTCGTGATGGTTACGATCGGGCTCGTGAAGCTTTCTGTAAGTCGTATGAAGCGGACCAGGAGCAGCTTCGTAAACGAATCACACGCGCGCGGGCGAGTCTCAAGAAGATCGCTGTCGAACGGCCGGTGCTGGAACGGATCGCGCAGCTTTGTGCTGATTTGAAAGTCGATGGACATCGTGGCGAGCTGACGATTATGCGCGCGGCGCGCGCGCTAGCGGCGTTTGAAGGGCGTCGCGCGGTGACGGACGAGCACGTGAAGCGCGTGTCGGCGATGGCGCTGCGACATCGTTTACGACGTGATGCGCTTGACGAGACAGCGACGAGCGAACAGATCCAGCAGGCTGTCGATGAAGTGTTTCCGAGTCCGCCGCAGCAACAGCAGTCGCGCGGGAATGGTGGCGGTGATACCCAAAATCTCGATCAACCCGGCAAAGCAAGTAAAGACGCTCCGCGTCAGCGTCGTTCTGCATCCGGAGCAAGCTCACGGCCTAACGAAGCCGATGTGCTATCTCCGCCGGCCGTCGAGCGGAAATCCGGCGAGGTGAAGCTCGAGGAACAGATGAGATCAAACGATCGCGCTGATAAGTCGCGGTCATTGACCCGGCGCACGAGTGGGGGCAAGGCGGCACTTGTCCAACAGCGCGGCCGGTACACACGTGCAGTAACGTTCAAAAGCACGGGCGCTCGCATCGCTCTCGACGCGACGCTGCGCGCGCTCGTAAGTTATGAGAAACGATTGGCGCCCGTGAGTGTGCATTCCCTGCGCTACAAGCTTCTCAAACACAAGCAGGGGACATTGTTCGTCTTTGCGATCGATGCGTCAGGCAGCATGGCGGCGAATCGTATCGCGCGAGCGAAGAGCACGATTCTCAAGTTGCTGCGGAAGTCGTATCTGAATCGCGACAGCGTGGCGATTGTTTCGTTTCACGGGACGACTGCGAATGTTGATCTACCTCCGTCGCGAAGTATTCTGCGCGCGCGTCGCGTGCTCGACTCGTTGCGAATGGGCGGCAGCACGCCGCTCGGCTTGGGACTCGTGACAACGATCGAGTTGCTGGAACTCGTCGGGAACAAGTTTGGCGAGACGGCGGTGTTGCTATTTACTGACGGCCGGTCGAATGTGCCACTCAGGCGCGGTGGTCTGAACCTGCGCGCGTTTCGGCAAGTAAAGATTGAGTCGGAGCTGAGAGAGCTAACTGTCGCGCTGCATCGAACGAAGGCGCGGGTAGTCGTCGTTGATACTCAAAGAGAATTCGAGTCCGCTGAAGAGACGCGGCGTCTCGCAGGTATTCTGAACGCGCGGTTTGTGAAGATCGCTCCTGCCAATCCGTGAAATCTGTGGATAAAAGTTCAAACGAGGAGCGCGACGAAAAGGTCTTCGCGCTTTACGAGCAACTCGTCGAGATCGAGCAACGGTTGATACCGACCGGTCTGCACGTTTTTGGCCGGCCTTCATCCGCGGGCGAGAAAACGGATCTCCTGAAGATGATCGCGTCGTTCGATCGTCCCGAAGTGGGCGCACGCGCAATACCTGAAGAATTGCTCGACGACGCAGTGCGTGAGTTCATGGCGAATGGCGTCGACGCGGCTGTGAGTTTTCTGGAGCGGAAGGGGCTACAAAGAACGCGACCAGTCTTTGAATTGCTACAGTCAGTTACGACGAAGCTTCAAACCAACAACGAGATTGATTCACTTGTGCGGGCTCTGCAGGGCGAGTTTATCGAGCCCGGCCCCGGGGCCGACATCATTCAGAATCCCGATATTCTTCCGACCGGACGAAACACGCACGCGATCAATCCGTACGGTGTGCCATCCGCCGCAGCTTTTACGCGTAGCGAGACGGTCGCAAACAGCCTGCTCGATCGATATAAAACCGAGAACGGCCGCTATCCGGAAGCGATGGCGCTTGTTCTCTGGGGACTCGACAACATCAAGACGCAGGGCGAAGGCGTGGCCCAGGCGCTCTGGCTACTCGGTACGCGCCCAGTTCGCGACGCACTTAACAGGACCACGAGTGTCGAGGCGATTCCCTTAGCTGAGCTGGGCCGTCCGCGCATCGACGTCGTGATGACCGTCTCCGGGATCTTTCGCGATCTGTTTAGCCCGACTGTGCAACTGCTCGACAAGGCTGTGCGCCTCGTGGCCCAACTCGACGAGCCACTCGAACTCAACTACGTCCGCAAACACGTCTTGGAGCAGGTCGAACAGGACCGTTGCGATCTCGACGATGCTGCCGTGCGTGTGTTTTCGAATGCGCCGGGGAACTACGGCACGAACGTGAACTTCATGGTGATGGATTCGCAGTGGGACCGCGAGGAGACGCTCGGCGATCTCTTCGTCACGCGAAAGTGTTTTGCGTACGGGCGCGATTCAAAAGGACGCGCGTTTGAAGGCACCCCAGCGCGCCTTGCGATGGACCGGGCGCTTTCGCGGGTCGAGGCTACGTACCAGAACATCGACACGTTTGAGATCGGTCTGACGGATGTGGACCACTATTTCGAGTATCTTGGTGGGGTGTCGAAGGCCGTGGAGAAACGTGCGAAGGCGCGGCCTGCGATCTATCTGTCTGACAGTTTGTCGCGTGAAGTGAAGATTCGATCGCTGGAAGAGACGGTGCGTTTGGAGACGCGGGCCAAGACACTCAATCCGAAGTGGTATGAAGGGATGTTGAAGCATGGGTTTCGAGGGGTGGCGGAGATCGAGAACCATGTATCGAACACGTTTGGATGGAGCGCGACGGCGGATGCGGTTGATGATTGGGTTTACACGGAAGTGGCGAACACGTTTCTGTTTGATGAACAGATGCTGGAGCGTTTGCGGGATCTGAATCCACACTCGGCGCACTCGCTCGCGCAAAGATTGTTGGAGGCGAACGGGCGCGGGTACTGGGAGATTGATGAGAGCGTGTTGGAGAAATTGAGGGAGATTAGTCGCGACCTCGAAGACCAACTCGAAGGCGTAACGTAGTCGTTAACAGGATTTACAAGATTTTTCATGATGAACAAACTTGTAAATCCTGAAACATCGTGTAAATCCTGTCTAATGAATATCACTGTTCTATACGTCGGCTCGAGTCTGTTAGCTCCGCTCAAACACGCGGAGCGCGAGATCAATCGTGCGCACAAGCTCGATCTGCGTGTAACTGCGTACAACTTCGGGTCGCCATTGAGTGATAGTGAATGGGTTGTTGTTGAGGATGATCTAAAGAGCGCGAATATCGTCTTCGTCATTCACGTGATGGATGGCGAGAATGCGTCGCGCCTTGTTTCAGCACTCGATCGAGTGAGAAACGATGCGGTCGTGGTTATCAATTGCATGCCCGAGCTGATGCGCCGGACGCGCATGGGCCACCTCGACATCTCGACGCTCGGCAAACAAAACGGCAAAGGCGGGAAGCTGCTGCGCTCGGTCGGCTCGTGGGTCGGTAATCATGCCCGCCGGGGTAAGTCGAAGGACAAACACACACAGTATTTGAAACTCGTCGATCGCCTGCCGGGGATTCTCAAGTTTGTGCCGACCGCTGGCGCGTTAACCGACGCGAAGAATTACCTGTATCTCTTTTGCTACTTCCTCCAACCGACACCGAAGAACATCCAGTCGATGCTGCTTTTCTCGATTACTCAGTACGTCGGCGACAAGCGACTGAAGAAGATTCGCGTGCCGGAACCCGAGCAGATGCCTTCTGTGGCTCTCTATCATCCAAACGCGAAGACGCTGTTTCAGACGTTCGATGAGTATCGCAAGTGGTATCGCAAGCCGCTCGATCCGGATTCGACGATCGGCCTGCTGCTGATGCGACCGCAAGTGATCAGCAAAACGACAAAGCACTACGACGCGCTCATCAACGCGATCGAAGCAGAAGGCTTGAGCGTCGTCCCGGCGATCGCGACATTAATGGACAATCGTGAAGCAGTCTCAAAATTTTTCGTTGAGAACGAAAAAGCCCGCATCAGTCAGATTGTTTCGCTCACTGGTTTCAGTTTTGTCGGCGGGCCTGCGATGAACGACAGCGCCGCCGCGTCGGAGTTTTTGCGCGATTTGAATCTTCCGTATCGCTCGGCCGTGAGTCTCGACACGCAAACGATCGAAGCATGGTCTGATTCGCAGACCGGTTTGAATCCAATCCAAGCCGGCATGCAGATCGCGATTCCCGAGATCGACGGCGCGACAGAGCCATTCATCTACGGCGGCATTCCGACGCGTGGGCAGGAGCCGGTGGCGCTCGACGATCGTTGCCAGCGATTAGCGCGACGCCTGAAACGCTGGAACACGTTACAGACCGCGCCGCGCAAAGACGTAAAGCTCGCGATCGTGTTGTTCTGCTTCCCAGCCAACAAGGGAAACATCGGCACAGCCGCAGATCTCGATGTGTTTCCCGGTGTCTTCGACGTGCTCAAGCGACTCGACTCAGAGGGTTATCGCGTCGAGCTTCCGGATTCCGCAGACGAGCTGCGCGAGAGAGTTAACGACAACGTCTCATATCGCATGAACGTTCAGGAGTATCGACGTCTTTGTCCTTACGTGAGGGAAGTCGAGAATGACTGGGGCACAGCGCCGGGCGCGATCAATACATTCGGTAAGGAGTTACTGATCCAGGGCCTGGAGCTCGGGAACATTTTTATCGGCGTGCAACCGACGTTTGGCTTCGAGGGCGATCCGATGCGGCTGATGATGGCGCGCGGCGGCTCGCCGCACCACGGCTTCATGGCCTTTTATACTTTCCTGTCAAAAGTATTCAAGGCCGATGGCGTGATTCACTTCGGAACGCACGGCGCGATGGAGTTCATGCCGGGCAAACAGATCGGACTGTCAGGCGAGTGCTGGCCGGATCGTTTGATCGAAGAGCTTCCCAATTTTTATATCTATAGCGTCAACAACCCATCCGAAGGTTCGATCGCAAAACGTCGCTCCTACGCTGAGTTGATTTCCTATCTTACTCCACCGATCGAAAATGCGGGGTTGTACAAAGAACTCGCCGGCTTAAAAGATCTCGTCATGGCGTATCGCCAATCAACAAACGAATCCGAACGCGATCGGCTGTATCAATCCATCGAAGCACTCCAGCAACAAACACACTTTTAACCACCTTTACCCGAAAGTCTGATTTCTCTGTGCAACCTCTGTGTCCTCTGTGTCTCTGTGGTTGACGATTGCTTAGGAAAAACAACCACAGAGACACAGA
>DASYFE010000024.1:0-1915 GCA_036498585.1 Pyrinomonadaceae bacterium
TGCACAGAGAAGAGCAATCTCAATGAAGGTTCCACTAATAGATTTGCAGGCGCAGTATGCCTCGGTACGCGGTGAGGTGCGTCACGCGGTCGATCGCGTCTTCGAGACCCAGCAGTTCGTGATGGGTCCGGAGGTCGCAGCGCTCGAGACGGAAGTAGCCGCGTATTGTCAAACGAATGAAGCGATTGGTTGCGCTTCCGGTTCTGACGCTTTGCTGCTCGCGCTGATGGCGCTGGACGTTGATGCAGAAGACGAGGTCATTACGACGCCGTTCAGTTTTTTCGCTACGGCCAGCGCGATTGCGCGATTGGGCGCGCGACCGGTTTTCGTCGACATCGATCCAATTACGTATAACTTGAGTGTCGATGCGATCTCGGCGGCGATCACTTCGCGCACGCGTGCGGTGATCCCGGTGCACTTGTACGGTCAGTGTGCCGAGATGGACCAGATACTGTCTCTGGGCAAAGCGAAAGGTCTTACTGTGCTCGAGGACGCCGCACAGGCGATCGGCGCTGAAGATCGCGGTCGGCGTGCGGGTTCGATGGGCGTGGCTGGTTGTTTTAGTTTTTATCCGAGTAAGAACCTTGGCGCGGCAGGAGATGCTGGGATCATCACGACCAGCGATCCTGCTTTTGCAGCGAGAGTGCGAAGGCTACGTGTGCACGGTGGTCTGACTGAGTATCAACATGTCGAGGTGGGAATCAACAGTCGTATCGATGCGCTTCAGGCTGTCGTGCTTCGCGCAAAGCTGCCGCATCTGGATGGGTGGTCCAACGCGCGAGCGGAGAAGGCGCAAATTTATTCGCAGATGTTGGAAGGCGCGAAGCTAAACTTCAGACTGGATCCGCCTTTCATCAAACCTGACAGTCGCCACATCTTTCACCAGTACGTCGTCAGGGTTCCCGAGCATCGCGACGCGCTGATGGAGCACTTAAAAGAGCGCGAGATCGCGACTAAAGTTTATTATCCGATTCCGCTGCATCTGCAGGAATGCTTTGCGTACCTGGGCTACAAAGAAGGCGATTTCCCAGAGGCCGAGAAAGCCGCCCGTGAAACCTTCGCTCTTCCTCTTTTCCCCGAGCTCACATTAGAGCAACAGGAATACGTCGTGAACGCGATCAAGGATTTCAACTCTGCGTAATCTCTGCGTCCTCTGCGCCTCTGCGGTAAAAGGGGCATGTAAACCGCAGAGGCGCAGAGAACGCAGAGGTTGCGCAGAGAAAAACCGTAGGAACGTCTGAATGCCAGAACAACCAAGAGTGTTGGTGACGGGAGCCGGTGGTTTCATCGGCCACCATTTGACCAATTACCTGGTCGACCGCGGCTACTGGGTCAGAGGCGTTGATATTAAGAGACCGGAGTTTGAATCGACGCGCGCTGACGAATTTCTTCTACTTGATCTCACCGCCTCTGATAACTGCCTGCGGGCTACACACGAGATTGATGAAGTTTACGGGCTAGCCGCGAACATGGGCGGCATCGGATTTATCGAAAACAACAAAGCCGTAATCGTTCGCGACAATACGCTGATCAACTTGAACACGATCGAAGCCGCACGCCGGAATGGTGTCAACCGCTATCTCTACACGTCGAGCGCCTGTATTTATCCCGGTTACCGGCAGAACGAAACGAATGTCGCGCCTTTGAAAGAGAGCGAAGCATATCCAGCCGACGCCGAAGACGGTTACGGTTGGGAGAAGCTCTACATGGAAAGAATTTGTCGTCACTATACGGAAGACTTCGGACTCGAAACCCGCGTGGTCAGATTTCATAACATCTTTGGTCCACTCGGGACCTACGACGGCGGCCGCGAGAAATCACCCGCCGCGATTTGCCGCAAGGTGGCGCTCGCAAACGACGGCGACGAGATCGAAGTTTGGGGAGACGGGGAACAAACGCGGTCTTACTGTTACAT
>DASYFE010000025.1:0-2482 GCA_036498585.1 Pyrinomonadaceae bacterium
CCGCTCAAAGAACTCCCAATCAATGGCCTCCGCCAACACGTATAGCGGATGCTTCTGGTCCAACAGCGTCCTCAAACGCCGCTGATAGAGCTCGCCTTGTTCCTCTCCCTGCGCACTTTTAGCTGGCTTCATCTTTTGCAAACTTTCGCAACTTAATTTCGTAAAGCTTGCAAATTCTATCCGCACTGTTTCATCCTGTCGCTCAGTATTTACTGTTAAGATTTCACTTGATCAGGCCCGACTTTCTTAACATTTCTTGACTGCGCAAATTTTCGAAGCGTCTTACAATGACCTCTTCACATGGAGCCGCAAGCAGCACAGACCTCCGAACACGTCCTCGTCATCGACGACGACGTCGAGCTCTGCAATCTCGTGTCGCGCTTCTTAGTGCGTGAGGGGTTTCAGATCGACGCCGTCAACGGCGGCGCGCAGGGTATCGAGCGCGCGCTCTCAGGCGACTACGCGCTCGTGGTCCTCGACGTGATGATGCCGGAGATGAGCGGCTTCGACGTGTTGCGCCGCCTACGCGCCGAGTCGCCGTTGCCAGTCCTGATGCTGACCGCACGTGGTGACGCGCTCGATCGCGTGCTCGGTCTCGAGATGGGCGCCGACGATTACCTCTCAAAGCCATTCAGTCCACCCGAGCTCGCCGCACGCATCCGAGCCATCCTGCGACGTGCAAAACCCGGAACGCCACAAAGCTCGACCAACACAATGATCGCGATCGGTGAGATCGAGCTCGACCCCGGCGCGCGCGTGGTCCGTCACGGACACCAGCTCATCAACCTCACGACCGTCGAATTCGATCTGCTCGAAGCGTTGATGCGCGGCGCGGGCCAGGTGCTCAATCGCGAAAAACTCACGCGCGACATACTCGGCCGCGAGTTTTCACCATTCGATCGCAGCATCGACACACACGTCTGCAACCTGCGCAAAAAGATCGGTCCATTGCCTGACGGCGCCGATCGCATCAAAGGCGTGCGCGGCATCGGTTACCTTTACGCGCTCCCGCAGCGCCCGCGGGCGTAGCACTCAATGCGTACTCTGTTTCTAAAAATCTTTTTCTGTTTTCTGGTGATCATCGTGCTCGTGGGCACGTCGCTGGAAACCTCGGCGCTGCTCGCGCGCTTCTACGAAGATCGCTGGCAGGTGACGCTGCACAGCATCATGCCGATGGAAGCGGAAAAAGCGGCGCGCATGTATGAAGCTGACGGGCCGGACAAACTGCGCGACTACCTCGACGATCTACAGAGCAGAAAGACTGTCAGGTTCTACTTCTTCGACGGGCAAGGTGAAGCGCTACTCGATCGTCCGGCGCCACCCGTCGTGCAAGAGATTGCGAGAAACAAGAAAGCGATGGAGAGGATCACTGCACAGGGACTTTCGGCAGTCAGTGTTCGCCAGGGCATCGCCGTGCGACAAGTCACCGCTCCGAGTGGGCGCAAGTACAGTCTCGCGTTTCAAACTTCTCCAAGTACACTCGTGCCGCTCTCGGAGGCGATAGGCAGCCATCCATATCTGCGTCTCGGTGTGATCACTTTAATTGCGATCGGTTTGTGTTTGGTGTTGACGCTGCACATCACGCGCCCGCTCGGCAAACTGCGAGAAGCAGCGAGCGATATCGCTGAAGGTCGATTGAAAACGCGAGTCAAACCCGCGATTGGCCGACGACACGATGAGATCGCACTCCTCGGCGATGACTTCGATCGCATGGCGGAGCAGATCGAGCGGCTTGTTACAGCACAGCGAAATCTCCTTGGCGACGTTTCACACGAGCTTCGCTCGCCGCTTGCGCGGCTGATCGTTGCCCTCAGTCTTTTGAAGCAGGGGCAAGGTGAGGAAGCGTTCGAGTATCAAAGCCGGATCGGGATCGAGGCCGAGCGTCTCGACAAGCTGATCGGACAACTACTGACGTTGACGCGAATCGACAGCGGCGTTGATTCAAACCTGCGCGAGACGTTTGACCTCGCGAACCTCGTGCAGGAAGTCGTAGCCGATGGCGACTTCGAAGCGCGCGCGCAGGATCGATCTGTGCGGTTCCTTGCTAATGAGAGTTGCGCGATAACGGGCGTGGCGGAGCTGATACGGAGCGCAGTCGAGAATGTTATTCGTAACGCGGTGCGTCACACCGCGCCGGGAACGGCAGTCGAGGTCACGATGGAAAGACAGAGCAGAGCGATCCTGTTGCGCGTCCGCGATCACGGACCGGGCGTGCCTGACGCGATGTTAACGGATATCTTCCTGCCGTTTCACAGTGTTAACAATCATTCAGGAGGCGCCGGGCTCGGCCTCGCGATCGCCGATCGCGTCGTGCGAATGCACAACGGCACGATCCAAGCTTACAACGCGCGTGAAGGCGGCTTAGTGATCGATATGCAACTACCACTATGAAACCATCCACAGATTACGCAGATTTTTATTCTGTGTAATCTGCGTAATCTGTGGACTGATACTACTTGTACTCCACTCCTAAATTCTCAAA
>DASYFE010000026.1:0-56670 GCA_036498585.1 Pyrinomonadaceae bacterium
GAAGGACATGGTGATCTCCTCTGCCTGTTTTGGTCGTTTGGCAACGTTATCTTAACAGTCAGCAGTTCATCGCCATGTCTTTTCTTTTTCAAAAAGCTCCCCCATTAAGGAGTTTTGCAAGAGCTTCAATCCTGTCTAAGATTCACTCACCTCCTCAGCGCCGTTCCCGGCACTACGAATGTAAATCTCCGGCTTCAAACCCGTGACGCGCTCGTAACCCTCCGCCACGCGCGCACGAAAGTCATCAGCATTCTCTTCCCTCACCAAATTGACCGTCGAGCCACCAAAGCCACCGCCAGTCATACGCGCGCCATAAACACCATCGATCTTCTGCGCCAGCTCGACCATCAGATCGAGTTCATCAGAGCTGACCTCATAATCATCACGCAAGCTCACGTGCGACTCGCCCATCAACTTCCCGAAGCGACTCAAATCCTGCTCCTCCAATGCCTCGCCCGCCTCAAGCACACGCGCATTTTCCGTGATGACGTGCCGGCAACGTCGATAAACCACTTCCGGAAATTCACCGCGATGCTCTTCGAGCTGCCCAATAGTTACATCACGAAGCGCCCGCACGTTCGGATAAAACTGCGCCAACACTCGTACGCCCGCTTCACACTGCGCCCGCCGCTCATTGTAAGCGCTCGACGCCAGCGCATGCTTCACCATCGTGTTGCAAATTATCAAACGAACGTTGTCGGGCAGCGGCAACAGCTTGAATTCGAGTGAACGACAATCGAGCAGAAGCGCGTGCTGCGACTGCCCAAACAATGAAACAAACTGGTCCATGATACCGACGCGCGCGCCAACAAACTCGTTCTCCGCACGCTGGCAAAGTAACGCAAGCTCGCGCGCGTCGATTTCCAGGCCGGAATTCGCCGCAAGCGCGCACGCTGTCGCGACTTCGATCGCGGCCGACGAGCTGAGTCCCGAGCCGATCGGTACTTCGCCACGAATTCGCAGAGACGCGCCGCGTAGACGATAACCCGCGCGCTCCATTACAACGGCGACACCGATTGGGTAATCACTCCAGTGGCCACGCGCCGCCAGGTTTGGATCGTCGAGATCGACCTCGGCTTCTTCGTTAAAGTTTTCGGAAAAGACTTGCAGTTTGCGCTGAGAGAGCGGCGCGAGGCGCACCCACGTGAAGAAATCCAGCGCGGCGGGCATCACGAAGCCGTCGTTATAATCGGTGTGTTCACCGATTAGATTCACCCTTCCCGGAGCCCTGAATGTACGCACTCAGTTAGTTAGCCACAAAAAGGCACAAAAACACAAAAAGTAAGATCTTCTCTTTTGTGGCTAATGAGAATTCGTCACGTCCATCACGATGCGCCACAGCCCGTTTTGTTTCTTCCAAATGCGGACGTAGCTGCCGCGCTCGTTACCAGCTTCGTACGTGCCGTGTGTGTATCCGAGATCGCCGGCGCTCGACACATCACCATCTATGGGTATCCACTTAAACTCGCCGGTCGTCTTCGAGAGTTGCTCGATGGAGGCTTCGCGGCCGACGAACGGAAGATTATTTGCGCGATAAAGACGGACCCCACGCGCGGCGTATGCGGCATAGCTCTTAGCAAACCCGCGGCTCAACACAGCCGCAGCATAGTTTCGATCACGTTCCATGAGCGTCTCGCGTGCAATCGGAACGTCAACAGGCTTGAATTCTTTCTTAGGCGTTTCAGCCGGCGTCCATAACGTTTGTGGTCCACCTGACTGCGGATGCGAGATGCCGAGATCGACGACGAACTTCCACGCGCCGTCCGCCTGCTTCTTCCAAACTGTCACGAAATGGCCGTAGCCCTGCGGCTTCTCGTCGTTGACGTCGGCTTTAGCTTCCCATGGCCCAGTCGTGAAGCCCAGGTCGCCCGACACCGCCATGCCGGCGTACGAAGGCTGCCACGCGAGCAAAGGCCGCTTGTCCGTCGGCGGTGGCCCAGGATGTTCAATCATCCACTGCTTCCCATTCACCGCGCCCGGCCGGAACAACAACCCGTCATCGGCAATGAACGCAAGGAATGCGTCGCGCGTGTTCTGCTCCTCGGCCATCTTCGAAAACGCCTGCTCAGTCTTCACCATTTCCTGAAGCGCCGACTGTCCATTCGCAACTACCGCGAAACAAATGACGATTAGAAGCACTGCGAATCTCATCACTAATTCCGTCCTTTATCCGTGTAAATCTGTGGACCCTATTGCAGCCTGCAACACCGACTCCGGAGTCCATTCATTGATCGATTTGACTTCCGATAGTCTGCCACGACTCATCACCGCCAGTCGATCGCACATCCCAAACAACTCCGGCAAGTAAGAGCTCACCATCAACACCGCTTTGTTCTGCGCCGCGCACGCTGCAATCGTTTCGTAAACCTGCGCCTTGCTGCCGATGTCGATGCCGCGCGTCGGCTCGTCGAGCAGAAGCACGTCCGCGTCCTGGTGCAGCAAACGCGCGACGATCACCTTCTGCTGATTGCCGCCCGAAAGCGATCCAACCTCTTGCTGCGCGCCCCGGGCTCTGATCTTCAGCGCGTTGACGAGCTTCTCAGCCTGTTTGCGTTGCGCGCCGAGATCCAGCCAGCCCCAACGCGAGCAAGAATTGAATCTGGTGACCGTAACGTTGTCGGCGATCGACTGGTTCAAGGTCAAGCCGTCGCCTTTGCGATCTTCGCTGAGATATCCGAGACCCTCGATTAGACGCATCGCAGGTGTGCTGCTTCCTGGCCGCAAATTCTTTTTATTTACTTTGATCGTTCCACTTTCAGGCCGCTCGAGCCCGAAGATCGTGCGCAACAGCGGCGTGCGGCCTGAGCCCATCAATCCTGCGATGCCGAGTATCTCGCCGCGCCGCAACTCAAACGACGCACTCTTCAATAATGGAGGCGATGCAAGATTTTGGACGTCAAGTATCGTTTCGCTTTGGGCTGCGGTTTGAGAACGTACGGGGAAGAGATTTTGTTGCGCGCGACCGACCATCTTCGCGATCAATTCGTCGTCAGTTACGTTTGCAATCTCGCCGCTTGCGACGCTGCGGCCGTCGCGCAAAACTGTGAAGCGATCTGAAATCTGGCGCACTTCTTCAAGAAAGTGACTGATGTAGATCACCGAGATTCCTCCAGCGCTCAACTTGCGGATCAGCGTGAAGAGTTGGGCCACATCTTCGCGTTGCAGGCTGCTCGTGGGTTCGTCCATGAGGATGATGCGTGCGTTGGCGGCGAGCGCGCGTGAGATCTCGACGATCTGGCGCGCAGCGACGGAGAGATCGCCGACACGTTTTTCCGGTCGAATGTCTGCGTGATGAAATGTTTTGAGTACGTCGTTGGTACGCGCGATGAGCTCGTCGCGATCGAGCCAGCCAAGGTGCGACGACTCGATGCCCATCAGTACGTTTTCAGCGACGCTCAGGTGCGGGCATAACGACAGCTCCTGGTGGATCAATGCGACGCCATGCGTGCGTGCGTCGAGCGGGTTTGAGGGGGCGTACTGTTTGCCGTGTATCTCCATCGTGCCTCGATCGGGACGCAACGAGCCGGCGATGACGTTCATGAGCGTGCTCTTGCCCGCGCCGTTCTCGCCGATCAGTGCGTGTACTTCGCCCTCGCGGAGTTCCAGATCGACGCCGTCCAGCGCCACTGTTGGGCCGAAGGATTTTGAGATTTTTGATAGCTTCAGCGCGATCATTCTTTCCAGATTCTGATTTCTCTGTGCAACCTCTGTGTCCTCTGTGTCTCTGTGGTTGTTTTTCCTAAGCAATCTTCAACCACAGAGACACAGAGGACACAGAGGTTGCACAGAGAATCATCGCTCCAACGTGTCGTAGAGTGGCTGAGCGGGCTTTACACCGTCTCGTTCGTTTGAGGCGGTGATGGCCATGATGCGGACGCGATCGTTGTTTGGAAGCGTTAGCGTTCGCGCATTCGCGGGCACGTCGAGTGTGTACGCGAACAAGTATGAATAGGCGTAAGCTTCGTTGGCGCCTTCAGGCGTGTGGCGATGCGATGCAAACCATCCGATGGGTGCACGTTTGATGAAGCCCGGTGTGATGCCGAGCATCTCGCCGTACGGATCCAATCGCGTTCGCGATCTCTGCAATAGCGCGGCGACGTCAGGAGGAATGTCCGGCGGCGGAGTGCGTGGCTGCAAACGCACTTCTGTCTGCTTCCACTGTCGATCGTCCCACTGTCCGATGAAGCCACTCCAATCCTGAACTGTCAGCTTTACTTCATCACTGCCGACGCGAAAAGCGACGTTCTGATCGCCGCCAACCGACGCCGCCAGCACGTACAATTTGCTTACGTCAGCAGGCAAGGAAATCTCCTGCCCACGCGCGACGAGCGCATTTGCTTTGTCAGCCGGACCGAGACGGAAAGTTATACCGCCGTAAGAAAGCTCACGCGGAAGCATTTCACCGGGCAGCGCGTAACCTTCGCCATCGAAACCGGCTTTCATCCGTTCTCCATCACGATCCGCGCCCGCGAGATCGTACGGCAAAGTGATCGGCGTCGATTGCGGTGGCGACAGTCTCGCTGGCGCAAGCTTCACCGCAAACGTACGCGGTTGAAATCGTCCCAGGCTCGTTGCTAACTCGCCTTTATCGATCGCAGCTTTGCCGATCGGAAATTCCTGACTGTTAACTTCACGCGCTGCGATCACCGGCGCGGCAAAGGCGATATGCACGTCCGGCTGTTCGCGTCCATCAAGCTCGACGATCCGCACGATCAGCTCATCCGTTTCTTCGGCTTTCTTCAACGCGAGCACCCGAACGCGACTACTATTCGTTCGTAAAATCGAAAACGTCTTGCCGAGCGTGCCTGGATGTTTTGAGCTCTCAAACGCGATCAGCGGCTGGTTCAAACGTTGCCCGTGCCAGTCAGTCTGTGCGCGACGATAATCGCCGGCGTGTGACGCGAGCCCGTAGACAATCTCGTGTCGCCCCCAATCCTGTGTTGATTGATCGGCATAGCCGGCGCGCAGAGCGATGCCGGGCGTGCGCAGGAGAGTCAAACGAAGTGTTTTGTCGTCAGGCTTGTCAGAACCGTACTTGCAGTCGGAAAGGATCGTCACACCAAACGTGCCGCTGCGATCTGTCAGATCGAACCACTGGTGCGACGGCACTTCAAACTTCCGCTCGTCATTGTTGCCACGCTCGATCGTACCGATGTCCCAGTTGTAAGTCGCCTTCGTGTTTGCAGCAGTGAGTGGGAACGTCGCTTTCAGATTTGCGTTCGCCGTCTTCCACTCGATGACGTCGCTGAACTCGACCCGATTCCCGGCATCTCCAGTCGATAACCGAATAGTTTGACTAAACTTCGAGCCTTCAGTCTCCCGTACAACTTCGACTGCCACACGCACAGGACCTCTTTCAACCACGTTCACTCGGGCATTTCCACTTACATAAGCACGGGGCTCTTTCTGCTGATCGGTCCAATCCATGTTCCAGGCGGGCCACTGCGCGGGCGTATCATTCTTGATCGCGAGACGCATAGGTGCAGCGAGCAACTCCCGGTTGAGCTGTTTGTCAAAAATACTCGACACATCTCCACTATTATTCAGCGCGATCCGGTAGCGTTCATTCTCAAGCGAACTCGGCGACACCCTCATTGTTCTCCTGGGAGGGTGCGCAAGGTCGTACGATATGTAGGTGATGTCGTACACGGCATATCCGACAGACGGCACTCTCGCTAGAAACAGCAGCTTGTCTTGAACGACCTCCGATGGAACTTCGCGCTTATCGGGACCCAACACACGCCAGGCGCCACGATCTCTGGGAACTTCCACTTCAACAACATCCTCGCGCTCGATGTTCAGCGGATTGTAGACAACGATGGGCGTGCCAACAGTCTGCGTGTTCAAAGCCGATGCGATCCCTTCCGTTGCACTCGTCAGCACACCCGCAAACTGATTCATCGCGATCACATCATCGTTCCACGAAAAGTTAAAAGCTTTCGGCGTCGCGGTGCCCGGCAGAATGTCGTGAAACTGGCCACCCATCACGAGCGTCCACGCACTGTTCAAACGCTCCTGCGGATACACACGTGTGCCCAGCCATGCGGCGCCGACCGACGCTTTCTCCGCCGCGTCAGCAAGCAGCTCATTCTTGCGGTTCCAACGTTTCTGATAAGCCTGCGAAGTGATCGATCCGGCGGAGTGATCCGTCAACAGCAGATCGCCTTCATAGCGCGGCAGTCGAGCAACGTGTTCGGGACGAATGTTGAGAAACATCTGCTCTGCTGTCGCCGAGACGACTTTCAGTGGTCCATCACCGACTGCGGCCTGCGCGTCGACGAGCGCATTGTTACGCGTGACGATCGCTTCCATCATGCGCACGGAATCTTCGCGCGGTGAGCCGCCCGTGTCGCCCGTGCCGTAGTAGTGATAGTCAGTAAATAGCCCGCTCGCTTTTCCGTTTCGCTCGACGCGACGCGGCCAATCAACCGTGCTGCTGCCGGCGACGGGAGGGCTCTTGCTGATGTCTTCTCTGACCTGCCCGCCGTAACTGCCGGGATTGAGCGCCGCGACGATGCCACGCCCATCTGGTCCCACCCAGTAACCGACGTTGAAAGGAATGCCGCGCGGCGTTTCCTCGATCGAGCCGCGGCCACCAACGGGCGCTGCTGAATTCCACGTGAGCTTTTGTGTCGAGAAACCTTTCAATCCGGCGTGCGCGAGAATGCTCGGCAGCGACGCGGGAAAACCAAAACAGTCAGGCAGCATGTACTCAGCGCTCGTCTTGCCAAACTCACGTTGAAAAAATCGATTGCCGTAGAGTATCTGGCGAAAGATCGACTCCGCGGATGGAGAGTTGACGTCGCCCTCTTCCATCGACGAGCCTGCCGGAAACCAACGACCCGCGGCGACGTACTGCTTCAGGCGCGCGTAATCGGCGGGCCAGTATTCGCGCATCATGCGATAACGATTCGCGCCGCTGAAGTTGAAGATGTAGTGCGGATACTTGTCGATGAGCGCGAAGTTATCGTGCAGCGTCTTGGGAATGTAGTCGTTGATGACGCGCGGATACTCCCAGCGCCACTGCGTGTCGAGATGCGCGTACGCGACGACGTAGAGCGTCGGATCCTTGGTGAGATCGGTTTGTGCTGAGACCGCCAGAGAACTTGCGAGTAAAACAGCAAGAAGCTTGGTTAATGCTCGCATGTGCGTGGGCTCCTTTTGAGGGACAAGAATACCAGATAGCGCACAGAACCGAGCGCGGTAGCGCCGGGTCAAACTCATCGATCAGGCGTGTAGGAAATCTTTGACCCGGCGCTACCGCGCTCGGTTCTGTGCGCTGCACGGCTCTGTTAGAATGCGCAGCCATGACCATTTCATTCTCGGATCGCGTGACGGTCGCTGACGACGTCCTGATCTCGAAGCTCCAGGAAGAATCGGTGATTCTGAATCTCGACAGCGAACGCTACTACGGTCTCGACGACGTCGGCACGCGCTTTTTATCAGCCCTCACGACTTCGGACTCGATCGAGACTGCCTACGATCGTCTCCGCCACGAATACGACGTTGACCCACAAGTTCTACGCGACGATCTGGCCGCGCTCGTCGAGAACCTCATCGATCAAGGCCTCTTAATACGTACTTAATCCGTCAAATCCGTGGTTAATGATGCCGTAATCCTGAACGCCTATGAAAAATGGGGCGAGGACTGCGTCAAACATCTGTTTTGGGATTTCGCTTTTGCGATCTGGGATGATCGTAAGCAGCGCTACTTTTGCGCGCGCGATCACTTCGGCGTTAAGCCGTTTTATTACACTCACATCGATAACCAATTCGCCTTTAGCAACAGCCTGAATGAACTGCGGCTCAACCCGCGCGTCTCAAACACGCTAAACGAGATCGCCGTCGGTGACTACCTGCTCTTCGGAGTAAACCAGGATCTCTCAACAACGATCTTCAAAGACATTCAGCGACTACCACCGGGCCACACTCTTACAGTCGCTAACGGAGCTATCACAACGCGACGCTACTGGACGCCTGAACCGACAACTGAGTTGCGCTTTCGAGATCCGAACGAGTACGTCGAACGTTTTTCCGAGTTGTTGTCGACCGCGGTGAAAGATCGCGTAACGACGGATCGCGTGGCGATCTCGATGAGTGGCGGTCTCGACTCGACGAGCCTGGCGGCAATAGCACGCGCTCACGGGAAGGACGTGCACGCCTTCGCAGTTGTTTACGATAGACTGATTCCGGATGAGGAACGTCACTATTCAACGGTCGCGGCCCAACATCTCGGTATTCCGATCACTCATTTGAGCGCGGATCGATATACGTTGTTTGACGAACAGTTGCCGGGCGAGATGGATCAACCCGAGCCGTTTCTGATATCGGCGTTGACGGGACAGTTCAACGATCTGCTGCGACTGTCGGCGGAGTTTAGCCCGGTTATGCTCACTGGTTATGACGGTGATGCGTTTATGAACGTGCCGCGGCCGTCACGTCTGGGTGCAGTCAAGAAAACAATTAAGCGTCTGATTCCCGAGAAACGGGCGGCCACGGAGGGCCGCCCCTACAGTTGGTTGGACGAAGCGTTTGTGAAACGGACGCATCTGGTTGAGCGTTGGAAACGACCGTCGATCAATCAGGCGAGTCCTTTGAATCCGATCTGGACGGCGCTGTTTGAAGGTTACGATCGAAGCTCTACCAAACTACCTCTCGAGGTGCGGCATCCGTTCATGGATGTGCGGCTCGTTGAATTTTTGTCATCGATTCCGGTGCGGCCGTGGCGCGTTAATAAATACATTCTTCGCCTCGCAATGAAAGATAAACTACCGTCCGCCGTAATCAATCGACGAAAAACACCACTCGCACGCGATCCGGCTCTTCAATTGGTAAGGCGCGGTAGTGTAAGATGCCTCGATAGTTTTGAGGTCAGTCCGCAGCTCAGGACTTTTGTTAACCTGAATCGTCGACGATCAGTGGCGGATGAAGAGACATCCGACGGCCTCTGGGCCAATCTCCGAATCTTCGCGTTGAACTACTGGCTCGCTAACTCCCAGCACAGTGTTCGACGAACGTCGCAAACGCAGGCAACTACAGTCGCGGCAACAAAGACTTCAAACACTTAAACTGGATGAAGATGGAGATCACGCATGGAACGTAAACCCAACCCCACCACCCAGGAAGACGAAACGAAAAAGCCGTATCACAAGCCGGAAGTCATCGTTTACGGAAACATTCGCGAGATCACAAGGAACGTTGGTCCAAAGGGTGCTCTGGATGGCGGCGGTGGCGCCGGAGCCGGGCCCAAGACGGGAACCTGATCTCTGTCATGCATTACCGGTGCTCGATATATGGTCTTGGGGTTATCTCCAACAGAGCGATTCCCGGCGTTTCTCCTTCAACAACAGCATCGGAAGACGTTCGCATATCCTTCGGCTCACTTCCCGCATGGCTCGATGAAGTAACAGCCATGCAGGTCGAGACCTCCTACGTCACAGATTACAAAAGTGAATGCGGTGAACCTGCGTTGCGCGTGTTTCGCGTGCGCGACGGCGAGTATTACAGGTTCTGCTACGCCGACGAGACGGAGTTTGTGATCGACAAAGCGGGGGCCGAAGTCTGGGCTGCATGGCGTGAGCCTTTGACGCTCGAAGACACGACGACGTACCTGCTTGGTCCAGTGATGGGATTTGTGATGCTGCTGCGTGGCGTTGTTTGTTTACACGCGAGTGCGGTTGCAATTGGGGATGAAGCGATCGCGTTGCTGGGTCCGGCAGGATCGGGTAAGTCGACTACGGCGGCGGCGTTTGCGGAGCGCGGTTACAGCATTCTCGCGGAAGACGTCGTGACGTTGGACGATTGCGGCAATCACTTTCTCGTGCGGCCGGGTTATCCGTTGATTCGTTTGTGGCCCGCGGCGGTCAAGGCGCTTTATGGATCGGAGACGCACTTGCCGAAGCTCACGCCAAACTGGGACAAGTGCTACCTCGATTTAAACGATAATTTTCAGCGGGAGCCGTTGCGGCTCGCGGCGATCTATCATCTCAGCGAGCGACGTCACGATGCGGCGGCGCCTCTCGTGCAACCGCTCGATCGCGCGGAAGGATTGATGTCGTTGGTGGCGAATACGTACGCGACGAAGCTGATGGACAAGCACATGCGCGCGCGTGAGTTTGAGGTGTTGACGCGCGTCGTGAGTAGCGTGCCCGTGCGACGAGTAACACCACACTCAGACGTAACGCACATCCCGAAACTGTGCGCACGGATTGTGTCGGATTTTAAATCCGTATTTTGATCCGTGTTATCCGTGGCTAAATGTATAGTCTTCACTTTTATGGGCAGATGCTCGCTGACGCTTCGCGTATGGAGGCGTATGCGGCGGCGCTGCGGGAGACAGTCAATCGCGATTCAGTCGTGATGGATCTCGGCTGTGGCCCCGGCGTGTTTGCGCTACTCGCGTGCAAGCTTGGGGCGCGGCGTGTTTACGCTATCGAACCAGACAATGTGATCGGTTTGGCGCGTGAAGCCGCCGTCGCTAACGGTTTTGTCGATAGAATGGTGTTTTTCGAAAAGCTATCGACTGCAATCACGCTGCCTGAACCCGCGACGATCATTGTTTCTGATTTGCGTGGTGTGCTGCCGTGGTTCGAACAGAACATTTCTTCGATCATCGACGCGCGCAAACGATTGCTTGCGCCCCGCGGCGTGTTGATCGCGGGTCGCGATATCCTTTGGGCCGCAGTTGTCGAAGCGCCCGAGCAATACGCGGAGCTTGTTAGTCCATGGCAGAACCAGTTTGAGATCGATCTCTCCGCCGGAACACGCTTCATCACAAACAACTGGCGTAAAACTCAAATCAAACCGGAATACTTCCTGGCCGAACCCGTGTGTTGGAACACGATCGATTACCATGAAATTGAGAGTCGCGACGTGCGCGCTGAGATCTCGTGGCGAGCAGCACGAAACGGCACGGCGCACGGGTTCGCCGCCTGGTTTGATTCAGAGCTGGTCGACGGTATCGACTTTTCAAATCATCCGTCTGCGCCGCGCATGATCTACGGTCAAGGCTTCTTTCCTTTTTCTCAACCGGTGGAAATCTCGGAAGGCGATCGCATTGAGTTGCGGCTCGCCGCGGATTTTGTGCAAGACAATTATGTCTGGCGCTGGGACACAGATTTCATCGATAGAGAGCGAGTAAAAGCGAGTTTCAAGCAGTCGACATTCTACGGTGTGCCGCTCTCGACGGCGCAACTCAGATAATGTTCAGCTCAGTGAAAATCCTCAGCTCGAAATTACGCAAGGCGCTCGCGCAACTGCCTTACCTGCCGCGCGCACTGAAGCTTGTTTGGGCAGTGGCGCGGCCGTGGACCACTACGTGGATCGCGCTGCTGATCGTGCAGGGGCTTTTGCCGGCTGCGACTGTTTATCTGACGAAGCTGGTGGTGGATGGTGTTGTTGTCGCACTGCGCAACGGAAGCTCGCGGCTCGTGCTGTTGCCGTTGATATTACTCGGTGGCGTGTTGTTGTTGATGGAGGTCGTGCGCAACGCGATCAACTGGGTGCGGACGGTGCAGGCCGAGTTGTTACAGGACCACATCACATCGTTGATTCATGAGAAGTCAGTTGCGGTCGATCTTGCATTCTACGAGCTATCTGATTATTACGATCACCTGCATCGCGCGCGTACGGAAGCGCGGTATCGTCCGGTGGCGCTGCTCGGCAACCTCGGGGCGTTGCTGCAAAACAGCATCACGCTCGTCGCGATGGGCGCAATCCTGATTCCGCTTGGACCATGGCTGGCGCTCGCGCTCCTGCTCAGCACGTTGCCGGCGTTCTACGTCGTCGTTCATTACGCGCTCGCTGAGTATCAATGGCGGCTACGCACCACGACCGACGACCGGCGCGCCTGGTATTACGATCTCGTCATGACCACCGCTGAGGCGGCTGCGGAGATCCGGCTGTTCGGTCTCGGCAAGCACTTCCAATCACTACACAAAACGTTACGAGCGCGCTTGCGCAGCGAGCGTCTGCACTTAACACGACGACAAGGCTTCGCGGAATTAGCAGCAAGCCTGATCGCTCTCGTAATAATGGGCGCCGCTCTCGGCTTGATGGTATTGAAAGCCTCGCAGGGTTTGGTTACGCTCGGCGAACTCGCACTGATCTACGCCGCCTTCAATCAAGGCCAGGGCCTGATGCGCACACTGCTCGAAAACGCGGGCCAGCTCTACGGCAACAGCCTCTTCCTCGGCAACCTATTTGAATTCTTGTCGCTTCCCAGCAACTCTGGAGATGGCACTGCTGGCCCAACCGTTCTTCGGGGCATCACCTTTAACAACGTCTCATTTTCCTATCCCGACGCGACAAACAACGCGCTCGACAATTTCTGCATGACGATCCCAACCGGAAAGATCGTCGCGATTGTCGGTCCGAACGGCGCGGGCAAGAGCACGCTGCTAAAATTGTTGTGTCGCTTCTACGATCCCTACTCAGGCACGATCGACATTGATGGCAAAGATCTTAAGGAGTTCCCGATCGACGATCTGAGACGGCTGATCACGGTGCTGTTTCAACAACCGTTTCACTACAACAGCACAGTCCGCGACAACATCCTGTACGGCGATCTCAACGCAACAGACACCGAGATTAAAGCTGCGCTTCGCGCCGCGGGCGCCGAAGAAATCGTTTCGCGTCTGCCCGAAAAAGAGGAAACGCTCCTCGGCCGCTGGTTTGCAGGCGGAACGGAGCTCAGCGTCGGCGAGTGGCAGCGCATCGCACTCGCGCGCGCATTTCTGCGACAAGCGCCGATCATCATTCTCGACGAGCCCACCAGCGCACTCGATCCGTGGGCCGAAGCAGACTGGCTCGAACGTTTCCGTCAACTCGCATTCGGCCGAACGTCGATCATCATCACGCACCGCTTCACCACCGCGATGCACGCCGACATGATCCACGTAATGGACCGCGGTCGAATCGTCGAATCAGGCACTCATAAGCAGCTATTAGAACAGAACGGCTCGTACGCACAATCATGGTCACGTCAAATGTCTTCCACAGATTACGCAGAATCTGTGCAATCTGTGGATAGCTTTTTTCGATGAAGTTAATACTCAACATTGCGCGTCGCGAGATCGATGCTGAGCAATTGCGGTTGCTTATACGTCAAGAGATCAATTGGGACTATGTGATTGCCATCGCCTACGCCCACGGACTGCTCCCACTTTTGCACAAACACGTTGCCAGCGCCGCTGCGGATCTCGTTCCGCCTCAAATCCTTTCGCGTCTGAAACGCGAGTCAGTCGCGAATTCTCAGAACGTACTGCATCTCACCGGCAAACAGCTTCGTGTCTATAAGCTCTTCAAAGAGAACAGCGTCCCCGTCGCGCTCTTTAAAGGCTCGCTGCTCTCCCAAATGGCCTACGGCGAGATGTCTTTGCGCCAGGCCGGCGACATCGACGTGCTGATTAATCGCCGCGACTTCACCCAGGCACGACTACTACTGGAATCGCTCGGCTACGAAATGACTCCGCGACTGACGCCCGCACAGCTATCTTCACACCTGAGCAACAACTGCGAGATCCAGTTCATGCGCGACGAGTGGCTCACGGTTGTCGATCTGCACTGGGACCTCGCGCCGCGCAGCTTTGTCTTCGGAGTTAAACCTGAAGACGTAATGTCGCGACTGCAATCAGTCTCGCTGGCAGGCAATACCGTCGAGACATTCGGCGCTGAGGACCTACTGCTGTACCAGGCAATGCATGGCGCGAAACACCTGTGGCGGCGTTTGGAGTGGATCTCGTGTCTCGCGGAGTCGTTACGCGCCACAACGACGATCGACTGGGACACGCTCGTCGATCGCGCAGCGAAAGCACACGCAACGCGCATCCTCGCGCTTGGCTTGCGACTCGTTGAAGAGTTTTCAGATGCACCGGTTCCATCCGAAGTGTTCGCATCAGTCGATCCGGACAAAACTATGCAACGAATGGCGAAGCAAATTCGCGCCCAGCTCTTCACAACGTTTGGTCCAGCCGAATCCACCGAAACCAATCTCTACAACCTGCGCATCATGGACCGCAAACGCGATGTGCTCGTCTCAGCCTTGCGCTCGATCTTTGTCCCGACTTTGCCTGACTGGCAATCACTCGCGCTTCCCGCATCGCTGCACCCGCTCTACTACGCGTATCGCCCATTGAGACTCTCGAAAGTCTACAGCGCCTCGCTCTGGGGCAAACTCATACAAGCTTCGGGGCCTCGCAATTCATAGCCTCGCTGACCATAGGGCTTGCTAAACGATGGCTGGTCTGAAGGGACATTTTTGGTGGGCATAATTGAGGACAGTGGATTCATGCGCGTCATTCAATGGGCAAACCAAAGAACAAACTCAGCCATGGTTTGAGATCGGTCAGTTGTACTGCTTTCCCGGTTGAAATCAGAAATGATTTCATATTTTGAGTGAAACCATCGCCGCTAAATACGACAATCCCTGGAATGGGCCACGCTTGAATGTCTTGTATCGTTGAAGGGATCTTCTCCTCTGCGGAACCTCCACCCCCTTGATACTTGCACTCAACACCAAGAGTTTTTCGTGTTTGTGGGTCGATTAGCACTACATCAATTCTTCTCACCGCTCCCCATATTCTACGTGCCACTTGCACCTGCTGCTTTACTTCCAACCCTAAATCCTTTCCAAGTTCTGAAACGGCGCGTGCTAATTGATCACCGCTTGTGACTGCTTTTCCTTTACCCGGCATAAGTTAGTCCTTCACTTTATAAATATGTAGCTGGTTCTGCATTCCGCTCTCTAGCAACCAGATCTCATCTTCGCCGTTGACTACTTCGAGAATGCTCTGCACAAACAGTTGGTTAAAGAACCATCTTATCGAAGCGGCTTCCTTCCGCAACGCTTCCTCATACCCGCCTAACAAAGGCGTTGCTTGATCAGGAGGTTTGCCTTTACAAGGAAAAATAAAACGAACAGCGGCGGTCGTTTCGTCAGCAAGATATCGATCAGGACTGCTAGCTTCCTGCGTGAGGGCCTCGGCCCGGGTCTTGAGCTCTCCAATTCGGAACCTACCGCTTACCGGACTAATGGAATAACCGACAAACCGATCACCGAGCCAGGAGCAGATCCTTTCAAAATATTTTTCTTCGGTTTCCTCAGATTGTTTTGGAAATTGTTGTTTTAGCTCATTCTCATCGATCGTAAGGAGGCGAAAGGTTATCGAATCCTTGAAGAAAAGGCCATCGAGCGCGAACCGCAGAAGTTCCTCATTTCTGAGTGGCATGAAGAACTCAAACATAACCACATTCTCGTAAGAGGAACTGGAATATTCGTGAGTCAGAATGCGGTTCTGAGTAACGACATTATCACGAAATTTCTGCCACGTTGCATATCGCCGGAATGCCAAGCTCACGCGATACCGATCTGTTGATACCTGGATCAACAGATCGCGGAACTGTTTCGAAAGATACGTGCGAATTGACCCATCGGTAAACCCTGCAGCAGCCTGAAATTGCCCAAGAGTGAAAAGTTCCTGCGTGCCGTACTTTTCACGCAGGAACTCGAAGGCGGCTTGCTGTAATGCAACACCCGGACTCGGTTTTCTCCTTCTACTTCTTTTGGGCTTCATGTCCCTTCCATCTTATTTGTTCAACAACTATAGGTATTACCTCGTTGTCGTCCCGGGATAGCGAGCCCTTTGCCTTCGCTAAACCCTGCCGAATTCTGGCAGCGCTGAGAACAGGAAATCTTCTACCCTCAATAATTCGACCGTTTCCTTCCTTATCACCAGCTAGTACTTCCCACCAATTTCTTCGCGTTCTTTTGCCTTCTTTAGCCCATTTCGCTGTAAGCTCATCGATCAACTCAGCTATATCATTGTAGTTGTTTTGCACGAGCCATTCGCGGATGCTACTTTTATAACGTCGAGCTGATATGTCTCCGTTCGGTTGAGCAGATGCAATTAATCCTCGCGCATGAGCATGATTGGCAATGCGTTGACTAGCTAACGCTGCATGCTGTTTATCTAGCTCAATTCCGACGAAACGGCGATTCGTTTGGACACAAGCGACTCCGGTTGTTCCGGCCCCCATGAAAGGATCAAGCACCATATCACCTTCATCTGTCGACGCAACTATGCAACGCTCAACTAAGGATACCGGTTTTTGAGTCGGGTGCTTACCTAAAGTCTTTTCACCATTGAGCGGCGGATAGATTCGCCAAACGGTTTTCATCTGCTTGCCGCCGGCCTGCTCTCGCATTAACTGATAGTTGAATTTGTGTTTGCTCTTTTCATTCTTCGCTGCCCATATCACAGTTTCTGTCGAGTGAGTGAAATACCGACAAGACAGATTGGGAGGAGGATTAGGCTTTTCCCAGGCAATATCGTTAAGGACCTTGAATCCCAGTTGCTGCATTGCAAAACCCACAGAGAAAATTACGTGATGGGTTCCGGTGACCCAGATGGTGCCATTAGGCTTTAGTACCTTTTGGCAACGTTCAAGCCATGCAAGATTAAAGTTGTGATTCTCTTCTGACCCCTTTGACTTATCCCAATCGCCTTTATCAACTTTTACCATCCGTCCAGAATGACAAGTGATTCCTCCATTCGATAGAAAGTAAGGCGGGTCCGCAAAAATCATGTCAAAACAACCGTTGGGATACTTCGCAGTGAGCGCGTCAAGGGTTTCCAAAGAATCACCACGATATAGCCAAAACCCATTCGTGCGATCTCGCAAAACGGGAACGAGCGGTACTAATGTGTCGTTTGGGAGAGATATACTCTCAAGCGGGCCATTCAAGGGTGTCGAGGGAACTTCAGGCTGTTCTTCAAAGCTGCCTCTGGAGGCCATCAACTTGCTATTAAACTTAGTAATTTTCTCTGCGCCTAGAACCGACAATTTTACGTACCTCCACAGGCCCTCAGAATGTATATATTACTGACGTGACCAAGAGTATCTCTTTAGACTGCTGTCCATTTTACACAGGAAGCAGCCGTTTCAGTAGATCATATAACAGAGAAAATTTGGTAAATTGGAGAATCACTGATTGAGGGAGACGAACCAGTCCTGGTTGCCGGACCTGATATATCTCAACGGAAGCTTTCAGTCTGATCTCGCCATTGTCTGCGACGAATCAGGAAACATCGTGGAGATTGGGAAGCGTGATGATGCAATTCGCCTGAAGAATCGCGCGCTCCTCCCCGGACTGGTCAACGCCCATTCACACGCATTTCAACGCGTCATCCGCGGGCGGACCGAGCATCGTTCACATCACACCACCGACAGCTTTTGGACGTGGCGGGAGCAGATGTATGCCGCCGCGAACCGCCTCGGCCCCGAAGAGATTTACAACGCATCACGCCTCGCGTTTCTCGAGATGGCGCTGACGGGAATTACCGCCGTCGGCGAGTTTCACTACATTCATCACGCGCCTGACGGCTCAACTTACGATGATCCCAACCTGCTGGCGCGTGAAGTGATTCGCGCTGCTCATGACGTCGGTATTCGCATCGCACTCTTGCGTGTTGCTTATGCACGCTCCGGATTCCAACTCGAAGCTAACCCGCAGCAGATCCGTTTTATCGAGGAATCTCCCGACACCTATCTCAAACATCTCGAACAACTGCTCGACGCGCCTGAGCTGAAAACAGACATGGCGTGGGCTGGCGTCGCGCCGCATAGTGTTCGCGCCGTGCCGCTCGATTACCTAAAGACGATCATAGGTTTTGCGAACGAGCGCGGTCTTCCGGTTCATATGCACGTCGCCGAGCAACCGGCAGAAGTGAGCGCGTGTATTGAAGAATACCGGCGCTCGCCCGTCGCCTTGCTCGACACCGAAGGGTTATTGAGCAAACGCTTCACGGCGGTTCATGCGATTCACGTCACGCCGAAAGCGATCGCGTCGATGGCGCGCGCCGGCGCGATCGTGTGTGCTTGCCCGACGACCGAACGAAACCTCGGCGACGGCGTCGTGCCGGTTGACGCATATTTCGATGCGGGTGTGCGAGTGTCGCTCGGCAGTGATAGTCAGATCCAGATCGATCTACTGGAAGATGCGCGTGAGCTCGAGTATCACCTGCGCTTGCAGAAGACGGCGCGGAATGTGCTCGCACCCGTAGATGACGAGTCGAGTTCCGCACTTGCGCGAAGATTGTTTGAATGTGCGACTGTCCGGGGCGCGGAGAGTATCGGTTTTGATGGAGGAAAACTCGAACCCGGCGCGCCGGCCGATTTCTTCACTGTCGATCTCGATGATCTCTCGATTGCCGGATGCGCTGTTGAAGACTTACTCGCAAACATTGTCTTCTCACTGGCGCGTACGGCAATTCGGGACGTGGTTGTCGGTGGCAAACAAATCGTTAACACGGATTAGACGAATGATTAAGCAGATGCTCGCGGATTTGGTGCGGATTGATTCGGTCTCGACGCGATCGAATGCGGAGATCGTGGCGTATCTGGAGCGACGGTGTGAGGCGCTGGGTTTGATCACGCGTCGCTTTCCGTACACGGATGAGCACGGACTCGAGAAGATTAATCTAATCGCATTGACGCACGATGTGAGTGAAGTTGAACTGGCGTTGGTGGGCCATACAGATACGGTGCCTTACGATCCAAACTGGTCCGAAGCCACAAACCTCACCGAACGTGACGGCAAACTCTACGGGCGCGGCGCGTGCGATACCAAGGGTTTTATTGCGGCAGCGCTGACGGCGGTTGAAACGATCAAAGCGAAGAAGCCGTTGGCACTGATATTTACAGCAGATGAGGAAGTCGGATTGGTGGGTGCGAAGAAACTGGCCCAGGCAAAACCGCTGCGCGTTCGCTATAGCATCGTCGGCGAACCAACGTCGCTGAAGCCGATTCGCGCCGGCAAAGGCTACTCGCTCGCCGAAGTGATCGTGAAGGGACGCGAAGCACACAGCGCTTATCCCGCACTTGGCGCGTCCGCTATCTTACGCGCCGCCCGACTCATTGCACGCCTGGAATCCATCGCGACACAACTCAAACAAGACGAGTACGCCGCATTCGATCCACCCTACACTACGCTCAACATTGGCTTGATTCATGGCGGCTCAGCAAAGAACGTACTGGCTGGCGAGTGCCGGTTTACGCTCGAGTGGCGTCCAATCCCAACACAACCTTCAGAGCACCTGCTCGATCTTTTCAACGCGGCGATCGCCGAGGAGATGAAGGCTGATCCGGATTTTCAGTGTGTTGTAGACGCGAACCGCCAGGACACGGGCTTCGAGACATCACCTGACTCACCACTCGTTCAGCTTCTGGAGAAGGCGACTGGCAACAAATCCGGTACAGTCGCATTCGGAACGGAAGCCGCGCAGATGAAATTGCTCGGAAGTGAAGCAGTGGTGATCGGACCCGGAGACATTCGCGAAGCACATCGAACCGGGGAATTTGTGCCCCTTGACGAGCTTGAGCGTTGTGCCGAGGTTCTGCGACAATCCATCCAGCAACTTTGTTGAGGCAACCGCGGGTAGTAAAAGTCCATCGGAAGGTTCAATGTTCCGCATTAATAAAGCTCTTTTAGTAGTTCTCCTTTTGTGGTCGTGTATTCCGCTCTCAGCCCAGGATTCAAAGCCACTATCCAACCAGGAATTCGTCAAGCTGCTCTATCAGCTCCAACGCAGCCCCGACACACGCGACGATCTCATCGAGCAGATCAGGCAGCGTGGTATCGGGTTTCCGCTCACTGACGGCATGCGCTCGCTCGTCGCTACTAAGAGTGGTAACGACTCAGTGCTGCGACGCACGCTCGAAGAAGCAGAGCGCCGCCGCGTAAATCCAACCGCCTCCGCTCTCCCACCTGAAAACGAAGGACGCGAGCTCCTCGAACGCACACGCAACGTCACGCTCATGGCCGCGAATGCGATGCCCGACTTCCTCGTGAAGCAGATCATCAAGCGCTCCGTCGCTTACGGCAACACGGCCAACTGGATTCCGCAGGACAATCTGACGATCGCCGTTGGTTATCGTGCGAATGTCGGCGAGGAGTACAAAGTTCTGACCGTGAACGGAATGGCGCCGCCGCCGGGCGAAGAGGCCGAAGCGAGTAAGGATTTCAGTAAGAACAAGTACGTGCCGAAGGGTGCGTCATCGAGCGGCGTGGAATACATCTCGGCGCTCGCGGATGTTTTCAAGCCGGAGTCGAAAACAGAATTTCGGATGGTCGATACGGACACCGTTCAGACAAGGCGAACGGTCGTTTATGAATACGTAGTCAAGAGAGACAACTCACAACTGACGCTCGGTCTTGCTGACACTGGTGCGAAAGCGTTGGTGGGGTCACGTGGACGCGTGTGGATTGATCGCGAGCTGGATCGCGTGCTGCGGTTCGAACAGATCGCGACTGAGATTCCGCCTGACTTTCCGATCACCGCCGCCAGCAGTTTGATCGACTACGATTGGGTCAACATCAACGAGCGTAAGTATCTGCTACCCACGCATTCCGAGATTCTCCTGACGACCATCAACCCGAAGTTCGTGCTTCAGAGTCGCAACGACATTCGCTTCCGGAGCTATCAGAAGTTTGGAGCGGAACTGAAGGTCGTTGACGAAGTCGGTGAAGACGACGACCCACCGCCACCACCGCCACCTAAAAAACCTTAATTTTCGAGCGCGCTCTTCTCTGTGCAACCTCAGTGTTCTCTGTGTCTCTGTGGTTGATGAATTCCGAGTAAAACCACACCACCGAGACACAGAGGACACTGAGGTTGCACAGAGAGTCTACAAATGAGGACGCCTAAGCGCCTCACTGTGCCCATCCGTCTACACGCAAAATTCCCTGCAAGTCCCACATCCGCTTTGTTTTTCGCGTTCGTATATGAAGGAGCTAACGGTACGGACTTTGCCAAGAGGACTCGCGTGATGAAGCCCAGGATTTTGATAGTCGATGACGATTCACAGATCACACAACAGCTTTACTGGACGTTGTGTGATGAGTACGACGTAGTGACCGCCAACGATATGCAGACCGCGATTCGGCGGGCGACCTTCTATAAGCCCGATATCTCGATATTGGACTTGCAAATGCCTCCCGAGAAAGACTCGCCCGCCATGGGTCTGCGTTTGATTGAGTACATCAAAGGTCACCTCTCGAACTCGAAGGTTCTGATCATGAGCTCGAACACTGACCCCGATGTGCGGAAGGCGTGCGTCAACGCAGGCGCAGACGGCTTTTTCGCCAAACCCTTTGAGCTTGAAGACATGCTCGCGAGCATTTGCCGGTTGACCCCGGTTCATAGACTGGAACTGTTCGCGCAGATTCTTTGACATCCGGACGCACACTCCCTTTGGCGTCCGTAAAGCACCGCGGGTGAGAACCCCTCTTCATCTGACGGTGTGCTCGATGGCCCCCGCTCACGTTGCCCAACACGAATAGCGGGGGCCGAATTTTTTCTACGTCTTTGCGGCCCTGCACGCCCTCTGCCATAATCCCTTCCGTAGCCGATCAATTAAATGAGCGAAGCCAGCGATAAAGTGCGTGGGCTGCATGAGCTCCCACTCTTTCCCCTGCCGGTAGTGCTGTTTCCCGGTGTGCCTCTGCCTTTGCACATCTTCGAGCCGCGATACAGGCAAATGCTTCTCGACATCCGCCTCGCGAAGAACGTCTTCGGTCTCTCTTACTTCGATCCGACAACTTCCGAGAACGAAATGCCGCCGCAAGGTCACGTTGGTTGTGTCGCTGAAGTAACTGAGACACAGACTTTTCCGGATGGTCGATCGAACATATTGACCATCGGTGTGATCAGGTATCGCATCGAGTCGTACGTCGAGAGTGGCGAGCCGTATCTCGTGGCCCAGGTTAGTTACTTCGAAGACGAGGACGAAAATGAAGAGATGCTCGCTGCGCCTGCGAGAGAAGTAGCGGAGACATTCACGCGCATCGCGCAGGCCGTGCGGACCATCAACGACGAGCGCGCGACGTTGCCGGATATCTCGAACACTGAGCCACAGCGACTGTCGTTTCTGGTCGCGGCTGCGATGGAGATCGACGCTGAAGTCAAACAGGAGATGCTCGAGCTTCGATCGACGTCGGAACGGCTGGAACGATTGCGATCGATGTTGAGTATCGCGGTCAAAGGGTACGAGGAGCGGGCGCGGATTCACGAGCTGGCCAAGAGTAACGGGCATGGCGGCAAAAGGATTGAGATTGAATGAACATTCGGGTGTTGTTCTTCGGTGCGGCGCGTGATGCAGTTGAGGCGAATCAGCTCGAGATCGTGGTCGAGGAGCCGGCGACTGTTTCGAGTGCGTTTCAGAGCTTGAAGGAGAGGTTTGAGAAGCTCGAGTGTTTTGGAAGATCGTTGTTGTTTGCGGTGAATCAGGAATACGCCACACCGGACACGCAGTTGAAGGAGAATGATGAGCTCGCGGTGTTTCCGCCAGTCAGTGGTGGATCGCAGGATTTTTTCGAATTGACGGTTGAGCCGATCGATGTCGGTGAGGTAGCGCGGCGTGTGGTGCTGCCTGAATGCGGGGCCACGGTGACACTCGATGGTTACGCACGCGAGTGGACCAAAGGCAAACGAACGTTGTATCTGGTTTATGAAGCTTACGACTCGATGGCGTTAACGGAAATGCAGCGTCTCGGAGCCGAAGCGCACAGGCAATTCGAGGTCGCACACATCGGCATCGTCCACCGCACCGGTCGCATTGAGATCGGCGAAACGAGCGTCGTGATCGCCGCCAGCGCCCCTCACCGCCGCGCCGCATTTCAAGCATGTGAGTGGGCTATCAAAGAATTGAAGCGCACCGTTCCGATCTGGAAGAAAGAGATATTTGAGGGTGGCGAGGAGTGGGTGGAAGAGTCAAATTAAGATTTCACGCAAAGGCGCAAAGGCGGGTCAAATTGTTCGGACGTGACCGAAGAATTTGACCCGCCTTTGCGTCTTTGCGTTTCTTTGCGCCTTTGCGTGAAAACTACTCTTTAGCCCGCCGGTGACTCCTCAGTCTCTTCTTCCGCTGCGGCTTCGACAAGCGAGGCGCTCGTCACCTTGTCGCCCGCGTCGGTCTTGATCAGGCGGACGCCCTGGGCGCTGCGACCGGTCTTGCGGATGTCGGCGGCTTCGAGGCGGATGAGTTTGCCCTGTTGCGTGATGATCATGATCTCCGACTCGTCCTCCACCGGAAATACCGCAACCACCTTCCCGGTTTTGTCGGTCGTCTTCATATTGATCACGCCCTTGCCACCGCGCGATTGCAGTCGATAAGTCGTGATCGAAGTCTGCTTCCCGTATCCCAGCTCGGAAACCGACAGCATCCGTTCCTTGTCTTCTGCCGACACCGGGCAAACAGAGACGACATAATCATCCTGCCGCAGGTCGATGCCGCGCATGCCGCGCGTCGCACGTCCCATCGGCCGCACGTTCTTCTCGTCAAACCGAATCGCGAGCCCGTTGTGCGTCGCGATGAAGATACGCTTTGTGCCGTCAGTCAACACCACGTCGAGCAGCTGATCGCCTTCGTCGACATTGATCGCGATGATTCCATTCGTGCGAATGTTCTGGAAATCAGCGAGGGACGTCTTCTTGATCACGCCCTTACGCGTCACCATCACGACGTGGCGGCCTTCCGCAAACTCGCGCACCGGAACCACGCCTGCAAGCCTTCGATCTGACGGTATGTTGATGAGATTCACGACCGCCTTACCGCGCGCAGACGCCGCCGCATCAGGCACTTCGTGAACCTTTATCTTGTAGACCATGCCGTCGTCCGTGAAGATCATCAGGTACGCGTGCGTCGACGCGATGAAGAGATGCTCGACGAAATCGCCATTCTTCGCAGCAGCGCCGAAGCGACCTTTACCACCGCGTCCCTGACGTGAATAAGTCGTGATCGGCGTACGCTTGATGTAACCACTGTTCGTGACCGTGATCGCCACGTCTTCGTCAGCGATGAGATCTTCAATCGAGAGCTCAACACCTTCGTCGACGATCTCCGTCCGGCGCCCATCACCAAAATCTTTCTTAACTTCCTCGAGTTCTTTAGCGATGACGCGTCGCAGCGAGCGCTCGTTGCCAAGAATCTCTTCGAGCTCGGCAATGTGTTTGATCACCTGCTCGTACTCGTCGATGATCTTCTGCCGCTCGAGCGCTGATATCCGTCGCAGTTGCAGATCGAGAATCGCCTGCGCCTGAATTTCAGAAAAGGCGAGGCCCTCCATCGTCTTCTGTATGCGGCCCAGGTACGTCTTGAGCTGAACGTCAGACGGAACGCCCTTCCACGTTTTGACCTCACTCGTCGTCTGCAACTGGCCCATCAGCCACTGTCGCGCTTCGTCAACCGAGCGTGAATTACGAATGAGCGTGATGATCGCGTCGAGCGCGTCGATCGCTTTCGTGAGCCCTTCGAGAATGTGTGCGCGTGCGCGGGCCTTGCGCAGCTCGTACTCGGTTCGCTTGCGCACAACCTCGCGACGAAACTCGATGAAACACTCGAGCATCTGCTTGAGATTCAAGACGCGCGGCTGACCATTCACGATCGCGAGATTGATGACGCCAAACGACGACTGCATCGGCGTCAGCTTGTAGAGCTTATTGAGCACGACTTGCGGCATTGCATCGCGCTTTAACTCAACCACAATGCGCATACCGGTCCGGTCTGACTCATCGCGTAAATCGGAAATGCCGTCGATCTTCTTCTCGTTGATCAATTCCGCGATGCGCTCAAGCAAACGGGCCTTGTTGACCTGGAACGGAATCTCGGTGATGACGATCGCGTCGCGCTCCTGCGCACCGCGGCCAATCCGATCGATGCCGGCGCGCGCACGTACCTGCAACACGCCACGGCCTTCTTCATACGATTTTCTAATCTCTTCGCGACCGTAGATGAATCCACCAGTCGGAAAGTCAGGCCCGGTCACGATCTTCGTGAGGTCCTGAACAGTGCTCTCGGGATTTTTCAACAACGCCAACGTCGCTTCAACTACTTCGGTGAGGTTGTGTGGCGGGATCTTCGTCGCCATTCCGACCGCGATACCGTCCGAACCGTTGATCAAAAGGTTCGGAACGCGCGCCGGTAAAACTGTCGGCTCGCTGAGCGACTCGTCGTAGTTCGGCTGAAACGTAACCGTCTCTTTCTCGATGTCGGCGAGAACTTCATTCGCGAGGCGCGCCATGCGTATTTCTGTGTAACGCATCGCCGCCGCTGCATCGCCGTCGACCGATCCGAAGTTGCCCTGTCCGTCGATGAGCGGGTAACGCATCGAGAAGTCCTGGGCCAGACGCACGATCGTGTCGTAGACGGGCATGTCGCCGTGCGGGTGATACTTACCGATAACGTCGCCGACGATGCGCGCGCTCTTCTTGTACGCCTTGTTGTACGTGTTGCCGAGCTCGTGCATGGCCCACAACACGCGCCGGTGCACGGGCTTCAAACCGTCGCGAACGTCGGGCAGCGCACGGCCGATAATTACCGACATCGCGTAGTCGAGATACGACCGCCGCATCTCGTCTTCGATGTTTATATGATTGCGTTCAGAAGTTGTTTCCATCTAATAGCCTTTCCAGTACAATCCGCGACACAGTTTGGCCCCCGCTGAAGAGATACCGAGCTTGAGTTTGGCGCTTTTCGGGGGAGAAAAACGGGTGAAGCATATGGCGCAAAGTAGCCCGTATTTTAGCCTTTTTTGAGTGTGGTTGGCAAACACGAAATAGGCGAAAACTCTAATAAAATCAATAGCTTCGTGTAACCACTCCCGGCGTTTTCGGAACCGTTCTCACGTCCGTCGGCTCCCATGAGTGAACAGCGAAAATATAAGCGTATTCGCGAGCGACTCCCACTCTCACTACCAGTGCGTGTTCGTGGCCGCGACACGCCGACTTTTGAGTGGACCGAGGTGACGAGACTCACGAATGTGACGCCGTTCGGCGCCGGTTTTACGCTCAGACATCCCACCGAAAAGGGTCGCCTGTTGCACATGACGATCCCGATGCCGCGGCAGTTGCGCGTGTTCGATCATGTGGAGGACCAATACAAGATTTGGGCTGTCGTGAGGTATATCAAGACGTCGATTGTTGAAAACAAGACCGTGTTTGAGGTTGGCGTCGCGTTCATTGGCAAGCGTCCGCCGGCGAGCTATGAAATGGAGCCGTCGAAACGTTATGACATCACGAACACCGCGTTTCAGGCGACAAAATCTGCCGACGAGATTCTGATACCTTTTGCGGATCAGCGGGCTTACACCCGACACAACATCCCCGTCGATATGCGAATCGAGATCGTCGACGACGCAGGCAACGTGATTGAACAAGAGCAAACGGTGACGGAGAACATCAGCACTAAAGGCGCGACACTTTTTACGACCCTTGAAATCCAGCATGGCCGTTTTGTTCGTTTGACGAGCGAGCAGTACCGGATCACCGTACATGCAGCCATTCGCTCCCGCAGCAAGGGCGCGGACGGCGTTCCGAGAATTCATGTCGAGTTCATAGATAAGGATTGGCCGTTGTAAGATAAGCACCTATAACCGTGAGTACCGTAAGTAACAACGGCGCCGCTAAACGAGAAGACCCGCGCGCAGCGGCGAGCACCACGATGCTGCCGCAATGGGCGCTGAACAAGATCCGGCCCGTGGTGGGCGTGTTTAGCCGCGTGCTCTGGAAGATTGAGTTTCGTGGTGTCGAGAACGTGCCCGAGCGTGGTGGAGTGATCGTGGCGGCGAATCACCAAACGTACATCGATCCTTTTTGGCTTTCGCTGCCGATCAAGAGACCCACACGCTATCTCGCGTGGAGTGCAGCTTTCCGCTGGCCGATTGTTGGCGCCGGTCTGAAGTTGCTCGGCGCATGGCCGCTCGCGCTCGAGGGGAGTGATCCGGCGGCGATACGTACGTCGTTGCAGTGGCTGCGGAATGGGGGAGTCGTGGTGATCTTTCCTGAGGGTGCGCGGAGTACGGATACAGGTGCGCTCGATCGATTCAAGGCGGGTGCGGTGCGTTTGGCTATGGAGGCGCAGGTGCCGATACTCCCGGTGACGATCAACGGTGGAAATCGTGTGTGGCCACGCGGCTGGCGCTTTCCGAGGCTCGGTAAAGTCGTGGTGACCTATCACCCGCTCTACCACCCGGAGCCCTGTTCGAACGAAGAGACGCGTGCGTGTGCGCGGCGGGAGAGCGAGCGGTTAGCGCAAGTAATCTCGTCAGCGTTATGAAGAGGGGCTTGCCCCCGCTGTTTGTCTATTTGAGCACCTTCATCATCGCTTCATGAATGAGCCCGTTACTGGCGAGGACTTGCTCGTTGTAGATGTCGAGTGGTTGATCGTTGAAGTTCGTCACCCTGCCGCGCGCCTCGAAGATCAGGAGTGCGCCGGCGGCGATGTCCCAGGGGCTTAAGCCGTCCTCCCAGAAGCCATCAAACCTTCCACACGCCACGTAGGCGAGATCCAGCGCCGCCGATCCATCGCGTCTGACGGCCTGCGCGTTCATCGTGAAGTTTGTGAAGTCTCGCGCGAAGTCCGGGCGCTCGCGCACATTGTATGGAAAACCCGTGCACAACATCGCCCCACTCAACTCATCAACCGACGACACACGAATTTTTCTATCATTCAACGTGGCGCCAGATCCACGCTCCGCAGCAAACATCTCATCGCGCATCGGATCGTAAACAACCCCGATCTCCAACTGCCCGTCACGCTCCAATGCGATCGACACACAGAAACATGGATAACCGTGCGCGTAGTTTGTCGTGCCGTCGAGCGGATCGATGATCCACTTCCACTCGCTTCGCTTGCCACCCGTCAAAACTGACTCGCCTGATTCTTCAGCGAGTATCCCATGTTGCGGGTAATAAGAACGGATGCGCTCGATGATGAGGTTTTCAGCAGCGATGTCGGCTTCGGTGACGAGATTGATGTCGCCCTTGGTACTGACCTTCGCGACGCCCAGTTTTTGGACCAGCAGGTTTCCCGCCTCGCGTGCGGTTTCAGTGGCAAAGTTAAGCACGTGATTGGTCCGTATCTAATAGTGGGATCTTGATTTCTTTATCGCGTGCGGTGTCTTCGGCTTCTTCGTAACCGGCGTCGACGTGCCGCGCCACACCCAAACCGGGATCGTTCGTCAACACGCGATTCAAACGTTTCGCTGCCTCTGCCGTTCCATCCGCAACTGAAACCTGTCCTGCATGCAACGAATACCCAATTCCGACCCCACCACCATGATGAAACGACACCCAGCTTGCGCCACTTGCCGTGTTCAGCAACGCATTGAGTATGGGCCAGTCAGCGACCGCATCCGATCCGTCTTTCATCGCTTCCGTCTCACGAAACGGCGACGCCACCGAACCGGTGTCGAGATGATCGCGCCCGATCGCGATTGGAGCCTTGAGATCCCCACGCTTCACGAGATCGTTGATCGCCTCGCCCATCTCAGCACGCTCACCGTAACCGAGCCAGCAGATGCGCGCCGGCAGTCCCTGGAAGTGAACGCGATCGCGCGCCAGACGCAGCCAGCGATTCAACGTGCGATCGTCAGGAAACATCTCGAGCGCGAGATCGTCGGTCTTGCGAATGTCAGCCGCATCGCCCGACAGCGCGACCCAGCGAAACGGTCCTTTTCCTTCGCAGAAGAGCGGGCGAATGTACTCGGGCACGAAACCCGGTATCTCAAACGCATCTTTGCAACCCGCATCAAACGCCTGCTTCCGAATGTTGTTGCCGTAATCGAAAGCGACCGCGCCCGCACGCTTCAACGCCAGCATGGCTTCGACGTGGCGCGCCATCGACTCCATCGACTTCTCAACGTATGCCGTCGCGTCTTTTTCACGCAGCTCTGTTGCTTCGTCGAGCGTCATTCCTGCCGGCACGTAGCCGTTCAACGGATCGTGCGCGCTTGTTTGATCTGTAACTGCATCGACGTTACACCCGCGCCGCACGAGCTCCGGCAACACCTCCGCGCAGTTACCAACAAGTCCGACAGAAATCGCACGCTTTTGATCGCGCGCGTCGTCGCAGATGTCCAGCGCTTCGTCGAGCGTCATTGCCAGTCGATCGCAATAACCGGTGCGAACGCGCCGCTCGATGCGCGCGGGATCGACGTCGATGCCGAGAAAGACAGCGCCGTTCAACGTGGCCGCGAGCGGCTGTGCGCCACCCATTCCGCCCATGCCGCCTGACACGACGAGCTTGCCCGAAAGATCGCCGGCAAACTGCCTGTCAGCCATCGCAGCAAACGTCTCGAACGTGCCCTGCACGATGCCTTGCGTGCCGATGTAGATCCAACTGCCCGCAGTCATCTGCCCGTACATCATCAAACCGCGGCGTTCGAGCTCGTGAAAGTGTTCCCAGTTGGCCCACGCGCCGACGAGGTTGGAATTCGCGATCAGAACGCGTGGCGCGTGTTCGTGAGTACGAAAGACAGCGACAGGCTTGCCTGATTGGACTAGCAGTGTCTCGTCGTTTTCGAGCGCGCGCAGCTCGCGCACGATCGCGTCGAAGCTGGCCCAGTTCCGAGCCGCTTTACCCGCACCACCATACACGATTAGCTCGTCGGGACGCTCGGCGACGTCCCTGTCGAGATTGTTCATCAGGCAACGAAGCGCTGCTTCCTGATGCCATCCTTTGCAGCTTAGCTGCGCGCCGCGCGGAGCTTTGATTACTCGGTGGTCCACTTAAACTATTCCATCTGATTCCAGAGATTACGAAACCAGCGCGCAATCTTGCGATGAAAATACTCTTCTTCGAGTCCTTTACGACGGTCGTCCAATGGATTCGACATTAATGGTCCTCAACTTTATATGGATTGAAAATCACCACGGATGATCGCTGCTGTTAGCTTTTCGATATCCGGCGCCATGGTGCGGTCCTGCGTCAGCGGCGCTACCTCGCCGCGCACGAGCTCGTACGCCTGCTTCACGCCGCGTCCCGGCGCAAGCGGCGCATGATACTCCAACGCCTGCGCGCCTGCCATCAGCTCGATCGCCGTCGCCATCTCCGCCAGCTTCACGATCCCGCGCAGCTTCGTCGCCGAAGTCATGCCCATCGAGACATGATCTTCCTTGCCGCCGTCCGTCGGCACGTTGTCGATACTCGCTGGATGCGCGAGGACTTTCGCTTCGTTCAAAAGCGCGACCGCAGTCACCTGCAGCATCATGAATCCCGAAGAGATCCCCGGATGCGCAGTCAGAAACGGCGGCAGCAGTCCTTCGTTTGAATCGGGATTTACTAAACGATCGATGCGACGCTCAGTGATACTCATCAAGTCTGTCAGAGCGATGGCGGCGTAGTCAAAAACGAGTGCGAGCGGCGCGCCGTGAAAGTTTCCGCCTGACAACACCTCACCAGTCTCCGAAAAGACGAGCGGATTGTCTGTAGCGCTGCCGCTCTCGATCTCGACAACCTGTCTCGCATGATCGAGCGCCGTGCGAATCGCACCGTGTACCTGCGGCATACAACGCAAACTGTAAGCGTCCTGCACGCGTGGATCGCCGACGAGATGCGACTGCCGGATCTCGCTGTCCTGCAGCAACTCTCGCAAGTGCGCTGCGACTGCGAGTTGTCCCGGATGTGGACGCGCCGCATGAATGCGCTCGTCGAATGCGACCGGCGTCCCTTTCAAAGATTCGAGTGTCATCGCGCCTGCGACGTCAGCCAGTCGGACAAGCCGTTCCGCGCGATGTAGCGCAAGCGCGCCGACTGCGCCCATCGCCTGCGTGCCGTTGAGCAGCGCGAGACCTTCTTTCACTTCCAATTGCAGCGGTGCGATCTGCGCACGCTGGAGAGCCGTGGCCGCGGGCAATCGTTCGCCTTCGTAGAAAACTTCTCCTTCACCAATTGCTGCGAGCGCGAGGTGTGCGAGTGGCGCGAGATCGCCGCTCGCGCCGACGCTTCCTTTTTCCGGAATGACCGGCGTCACACGCTTCTCGAGCATTGCGGTCAGCGTGTCGATCACGAGTGGCCGCGCGCCGCTGAATCCTGACGCGAGTACGTTCGCCCGCAACAGCAACATCGCACGTGCTTCCGGCTCTGACAACGGCTCACCCAAACCACACGAGTGACTACGCACAAGGTTCAATTGCAACTGAATCAGGTCAGTGCGATCGATCTTCACGTCTGACAACTTGCCAAAACCCGTGTTGACACCGTAAACAGTCCGCCCTTGCTTGACGATGTCCTGGACCACCTGGCACGCCTGATCCACGCGCATGCGTGCGTCGTCACCGAGAACAACCTGCTCCCGGCCCTCGGCAATGTCTGCGATTTGCTGGAGTGTGAGTTGTTGACCACTGAGCTGAAGCATAGACTAACTACGAACCTCAGCTCGCGTCTCCGGTGTTTCCGAAATATCGATCTTCTTGAACTCAGCGGTGGTGTCGCGGCTGCGCACACGTTGGCGCGCGCGCTTTGCGCGGACTGTGGTGCGTCGTGTAGTTGCGGCTGTCCAGCTTGTCATTCGTTTCAGTGGTCGTAGTGGGGAAAACTCGTGTTTCGGCAATACTTCCCCCGTCGCTTCGCGCAGTCGCACGGTTCCAATCGCAAAACCGAATACGGCGGCGTTAAATACTATCCCGACGACGAAAACGATCCAACCCGGGACGATACCGACCGTGGCGCGCTCGATGAAAGCGTTGAAATCACGCGCGGGCAACGGCGAGAGATAAACTTTCAGGTTCCAGCTCAGCGCGAGCAGGGCGAAGATCCAGAGATAGTTGCGACGCAGGCGGCGCCCGACTGCCTCCCATTCCGTGATCGTGAAATGCGGCGTCGTGAGATCGGCGGCGAGATGTTCGGCCCACGACTCGTCGGCCGGTCTGCTATCTGGCAACAGCAGATGTGCAAAGTAACCTGTCTCGATGATTCTTACGCGACTGGACCAGATCTCGTAGTAACGATAACGCCGCGCTTCCATCAGCAGAAAGATCGCGACGAGGATCGAGTTGATCGGGATTACGAAGTGCGGGTTGTTTGGCGAGCTGAAGACGAAAGACAGCGTCGCGCCCGCGGTGATCACGGCCCAGTTTGTGGTGGTGTCGAGTCGATTGCGCCAGGTGTTTGAGCGTTGAATTTCGCCGCGATAGAAGTGAATCATCGCGGTGTTGAATTCGCCGGGTGACATGCGGCGCATTAGACTGGCGGGTGATTGCGCGCTGGTGTCCGTCAACGGCTCGGCTGGTGGCGTCGACCTGAGCCTGCCGGTTACTCTGTCTGACGTTGATTGACCACTACCTCTATGACTTGCTTCGGTGGACATTGGACTTGAATGGATCGTGCCGCCAGAGTGGGGCGCGGAACTCCGGAAACTGATAATAGCACGTAACGCCGAAGGCGTTCGCTAATTTCAGCCCCAAGGTTGGAGCACAGCGACTACCTTGGGTAGAAAATCCAAAGATATACGAAACCCTGTAAGGGTTTGGCGGTTGGCGAACCCCTTCAGGGTTGGAACGCGTTTATGTGATGGACCCAGGGTTCTCGTTCCTCGAACCCTGGGCTAGAATTAGCGAACGCCTTCGGCGTTGAATTCGAAACGCCTCCGGCGTATTTGACACTCTTTCAGCGTGCGCCCTATAGTGGCCGTTCGTTGGAATCAGAGTTGGATGAGCAGTGGATGCGGCAGGCACTCGTGGCCGCGCGCGAAGCACAGGCAATCGGTGAAGTGCCCATCGGCGTCTGCATCGTTAGCGAAAACCAACTCGTCGCTGTTTGCGGAAATCGCACGCGCACCGACTGCGATCCGACAGCCCACGCGGAAATCGTTGCTCTTCGCGAAGCCGCCCGTAAGCTCGGGAATTACCGGCTCACCGGCGTGGATGTTTACTCGACGATTGAACCGTGCGCGATGTGCGCGGGAGCGCTGATACAGGCGCGCGTGAGACGTTTGATTTACGGCGCGCCGGATGAACGCGCTGGGGCAGTTATCAGTCGCTTTCGTATTTGCGACACAGATTTTTTGAATCACCGGATTGAGATCAGCGCGGGCGTGTTGGAAGCGGAGTGCCGCGCGCTGATGCAGGAGTTTTTCCAGACGCGGAGAGGTCGCATAGTGGATTAGTGCACCGGTCTCGAAAACCGGAGTGGCTTAACGGCCACCGTGGGTTCGAATCCCACCCTCTCCGCCAGATGATTTCATGTAAATCCTGAAAAATCTTGTAAATCTTGTGTACGACTATTCCCCGGAATCAGCTTCTTACAGGATTCACAAGATTTTTCAGGATTAACATGATGGAGAGGTGCAGGAGTGGTTGAACTGGCAGCACTGGAAATGCTGTGAACGGGGAACCGTTCCGTGGGTTCGAATCCCACCCTCTCCGCCATAAACACTTCGATTTCCCCGACGCCCCTAAGCAATAACGAATCAATCTACATTGGGGGACGTCGATGAGCGACGACAAGTTAGCGATCGAAGAGGCAAGGCGTGCGGCGCAGCACGAGTCGGTAAAGAGTCAGGTTGAAGGCGAGGTGCAGGCTGAGATCGGCGAGCGCGCCGCAGTAAAGACAGTGCCGGGCGAATCGCAGAGAATCGATCAAGTCGCCGGTGAGTTTCGTTCGAAGGCAGTAAACGAGGTCGTTGATACTGAGCGCGAAGTCGAGCGCTCGCGCGGGCTGGCGCGAATTTCCCAGATCGTCGATTACATCTTCTGGGTAATCTACGCGCTGCTCGGAATGCGTTTTCTGCTGGCGCTGATGGCGGCGCGCAGCACTGCCGGGTTCGTACAGTTCATCGTCGCAGTCAGCAATCCGTTTTATGCGCCGTTTCGAGGAATTGTCGCGAGTCCGAGCACAGACGCTGGTCACACCTTGCTCCTTCCGATAGTTGTAGCGATAATCGCCTACGCGCTGCTACATCTGGCTATCAACGGATTACTGCGGATGTTCGCGCATCGAAAGACACAGATTTAGGTTATCAGATCCCGGGCTCCGCACAACGCTCGCCTTGTGAACCCCGCCAGGCCGGGAACGGAGCAACGGCAGCAACGGCAGCGTGTGTTGCGGGAAAGTCCGGGGTCTGGCCAGTTCGCTACTCACTTCAAAAACAAACGACACAAATGGCCTATCAAGTAATCGCTCGCAAATGGCGTCCGCAAACGTTCGATGAAGTAACAGGCCAGGAACCGATCACGCGGACACTCCGCAACGCCATCGAGCATCAGCGCTTGCATCACGCTTATCTTTTCTCGGGCGCGCGCGGAGTTGGTAAAACAACCAGCGCCCGTCTGCTCGCGAAAGCGCTCAACTGTCACAAGGCAAAAGAGCCAACACCGACGCCGTGCCGTTCGGATGATCCGGATCAGTGTCCGTCGTGTCGCGAGATCACGGAAAGTCGCTCGATTGACGTGCAGGAGATCGACGCTGCGTCAAACACCGGCGTCGACAACGTGCGCGACGCAATCATCGCAAGCGTCGGCATCGCACCCGCGCGCGATCGTTACAAAGTCTTCATCATCGACGAAGTTCACATGCTCTCCGGCGCCGCCTTCAACGCCTTGCTGAAGACGCTGGAAGAACCGCCGCCGCGCGTGGTCTTCATCATGGCCACGACCGAGCGTCACAAAGTTCCGGAAACAATCCTTTCGCGCTGCCAGCAGTTTGAATTTCGCACGATTGCGACCGCGAAGATACTGGAGCGTCTCAAGCTGATCGCGAAGTCGGAAAAGATCTCGATCCCTGACGACGCGCTGCGTGAGATCGCGCGCACGGGCGAGGGCTCGATGCGCGACGCACAGTCAGCGCTGGACCAGGTGATCAGTTTCGCTGGGGACAAGATCAAGAAAGAAGACGTTGAGATGGCGCTCGGCGTCGCGGGCGCTGACATTCTCAAACACATCATTGACAGTATCGCCACTAACAAGCCGGCCGAGGCGATTGCGGCCGTGGACGACATCGTGATGCGTGGCCACGACCTGCGAAACTTCTGCCGGGATCTGCTCGCGCACTTCCGCGACTTGCTGGTGACGAAAGTTTCAGGCAACGAGGAGTTGTTGGAGTCGGCGGTGTGTGAGCCGGCAGAGTTGCAGCGTCAGGCGGCGTTGTTTTCCGAATCCGATCTGGTGCGCTTCTTTCATTCGCTCGCCGAAACTGAGACTAAACTGCGCGCCGCGACTCAGCCGCGTTACCAGCTCGAGATCGGGATCGTCAAACTGATGGAGCTGCGCGGCGTCGAGAGTATCAACGAGATTCTGCAGCGACTGGCCGCACTCGAGACAAACGAGCCTTCTTCACCTGCGAGAACTCCGTCAGGCCCGTCAGGATCAGGCGGCAGTCCGGGTAAGATCATGCCTGAGCGTCCAACTTCTCGCTCAGCAGGAACGGGATCGTCGTTTACTGCCGCTGCCGCAGTCTCACCGGCGCTGGAAAAGCCAGTCGAAGACACGCTCGAAGCCACTGCGCCGCCGGCCGAGCTCTCGACGATCGAGCGAGTCAAAAGTGTTTTAGAGCGCCAACGAAAGATGTTGCTGATACCGGCGCTCGAAGCCGCGCTGACCGTAGTGTTCGAAGAGAGCGAGATGTGTATCGAGTTTGCGCCCGATGCGCGTCACTTCCGCGATACGCTTTCGAAAGCAGACAACAACAAGTTCGTGCGTGATGCGTGTCGTGAAGTTACCGGCAAAGACATGGGCGTGCGGATCGTCGTGAAAGATTCGACGGCCGATGGCGAGCCACTCAGCCGCCAGGACGAGGCGCGGTTGGAAAAACAACGGCTGCGCGAGATGGCGGAGAGTAACCCGACTGTCCAAACGATGCTGAAGACCTTCCGTGGCGAGATCGTTGACGTGCGTCGCGTCGACGGCGAGCGCTAAACGAACAAATCCCGCACGGCTGTCGTATGTGCTTCCACTTGTGGAGGACTTGAAACGATGCGCAATCCAGTGTTGGCGGGAATCTTGAGTTTGATTATTCCGGGCGTTGGCCAGCTCTACAACGGCCGCATCCTCGCGGGAATTCTCTGGTTGATCTTGACGCCTGGTTTCTGGCTCGGGACGGGCGGCACGCTCGGGTGGGTCTGCCACATCGTCGCGGCGTACTGCGCGTATTCCTACGCTAAAGAACACCCAGTTCGTATTTAGACAGGATTTACAAGATTTCAACAAGATTTACATGTCAATCCTGAGAATCTTGTAAATCCTGTCTTAAGGCTTTTCCGCCGGCTTCTTCGGCGGTTTTGCTTTCGGTATATCGTCAGCGTCAATCACCGCATTTTCCAACTTCGGCGCGCCCCTTAGCAACGGCGGCAACTTCGTCACAGGAAGACTCACCGTCGCTATCGGATCGACACGCCTGAGAATCGCGCCACCACGCCCAGCCACCCAGACATTCGTCCCGCCACGATACGCGATCGAAAACAGCGACGTGCTCGTGATCGAGGGCTGAAGTTCCCACGTCTGCCCGGCGTCTTTGCTGTGAATGATGCTTCCCTGCTCGCCCACAACCAGCACGTCATTCCGGCTCGCGAGCGCAACACCAAACAGATTACTGTTGATGCCACTCTCCATATCTTTCCACGTCGCACCACCATCATCCGTCCGCAATACAATGCCACGCGCGCCGACGATGTAGCCGCGCTCTGCATCAGCAAACGCGAGCGCGTACAACCACTCTTTCAAATTCTGATCGACGCGCTTCCAGTTTTCCCCGCCATCTTCCGTGCGCAGGATCGTGCCGCCAGATCCGACCGCAATGCCATGCAGCGGATCGACAAACTTCACGTCTTCGAGCCAATTGAGTGAATTCGTGTGCTGGAACTGCCAGCTCACGCCTTCATCCTTCGTATGCCAAACGGCTCCCCGCGCGCCGACGACCCAACCCTCGGTTGGCGAAACGAATGAAACGCCAAACAGGTCCTCCGTCACCGGACTCGGAACGCGTTCCCACGTGACGCCATTCGTGTTCGAACGAAGAATCGTGCCCTTATTGCCGACCACCCAGCCGGATTTCTCCGTCGCAAAAGTGACCGCATTCAGCGTTACGGTCTCTCCTGAAGGTCGGATGGTCCAACTCTTACCGCCGTTGGCGGTGAAGAGAATTTTCCCGCGCTCGCCGACGGCCCAGCCGTGTGAGTTGTCGATGAAAAAGATGTTGGCGAGATCGTCGCGCCCGCCTTCAGTTAGTCTTTGCCACGATAGACCACCATCGTCGGTGCGGACCACGAGTCCATCAGAGCCGGCCGCCCAGCCGAGCGACTCATCCGAGAAATAGAGCGTTGCGAGACGTGGGCTAGTGCGGACATTCACCGGCAGCCAGATGTTGCCGCCGTCGCCGGTTGTCAACACGACGCCGCTCTCGCCCGCGGCCCAGCCGTGCATGTCGTCAGTAAAGAAGACTGTATGGAGATCGGTGGTGACCAGACTGTCTTTCATGGACCACGACTCGCCGCCGTCTTCAGAGGTTAGAATTATGCCGCGATAACCGACCGCAGTTGCTTTCTTTTCGGAAGTGAACGTGACGCCGGTGAGCGCGAAGTCAGTCAGTCTTTTCGACAGCTTCCAATCAGCACCGCCGTTTGTAGTGAAGAGCAGTGTTCCGTGTGAGCCTGCTGCGATTCCGTTTTTCGCGTCTGCAAAAGTGATTGAAAACAGGTGCGCCGTTGTTTGACTCGACTGCGTCTTCCAGGTTTTGCCGCCATCAGTCGTCGAGATGATCGAGCCGAACGTGCCGACGGCCCAACCGAGCAAAGGATTCTTCGGCGCGAAAGTGACGCCAAACAGGTGATCGCGAACGCCACTCGGTCGCAAAACCCATTTATCACCGCCGTTGCTCGTCGTCAGCACCACGCCGCGCGCGCCGGTGATCACGAGGCGCGAGCGATCCTTTACGTAAAGCCCGTAAAGCGTCGTTTGGGCCGGACTGACCTGCTCTTCCCATTCAAAACCGCCGTTATCCGTCGCCAATACAACGCCATTGGAGCCGATTGCCCAACCGTGTTTCTTGTCCGGAGCAAATTTGATGGAATTGATGGAATTGCCCTGCGGCAGGGGGTTTTGCCACTGCCAGCCACGCATCGCATCCTGGGCGCGGGCCGCAGGCGCGAGCAGACAGATTAGTAGCAGAGCAGTTTTTCTGAGCATGGGCTGATGGGGAGGAGCGATTATAGAGCTACAGATCCGTGGTTTCAATGACGCCGAGCTGGTCGACAGTATCGCGCAGGATTGATTCGTCGACGTGACCGGCGGCGGCAATGCTGCGCGCGGCGTGGTCGGCAGCTTCCTGCAATACGTGACCAGCGTGACCGCGCGTCCATTCCCAATGGACTTTATGCGCCTTCGCCGCGCGATCCAGGCGCTCCCACCACGGAAGGTTAGCCTTTCTTCGAAAACGCCCGTTCATCGTCTCAACAACATATTTTGAATCTGTAAATATACTGACCTGACAAGGTTGTGTTAGGGATTCGAGTCCCACGGCAGCCGCGGCGATCTCGGCCTGCTGGTTCGTCGCCCTGCCCAGATACTCGCCCACAGCGCGCCAGAATCCTTTGTAACCGAGCAATGCGACTGCGGCGGCGCGACTCGCTTCTTTTCCATTGCCAAGACTCGAGCCGTCGCAGAAAATCGCGACCTGCTTGAGCGCAGAAGTTTGTCCGTTATCGTTTTGCACGGTTGAGATTTGAACAGTTGCGACGTAGCCTATCACGCAATCGACGGAAATTGTACAGAACCGGGAGCGTGAATTTATGAGTGGACTATCGCTTAAAGAATGTGTGCCGTGTCGCGGTGGCGTTCCGCCGCTGACCGCGGAAGAGATTGCGAAGTTCCTGCCAGAGTTGGATGGCTGGGAAGTTGTTGACAATCATCATTTGAAGAAGAGTTATCGATTTTCAAACTTTCGCGAATCGCAGGAGTTTGTGAACCGCGTCGGTGATCTGGCAGAGGAGCAGGGACATCATCCGGATATCTGTTTTGGGTGGGGAAACGCGGAGATCTCGATCTGGACGCACAAGATCGATGGTCTAACTGAAAGCGATTTCATCCTTGCGGCTAAGATCGATAAGCTGTAAGAACCTCATCAACCATCCGTGCGAGGCTGAATTTTTCCAACGCGGATTGCGCGGATTGGTTAGCGATGGTGCGCCGCTTCTCGGGGTCTGAAAGCAGATTTATCACGGATCCGGCGATGCGTTCTACGTCACCGATCGGAACCAGTAGTCCGGTTGTTTGATCTTCAATAACTTCGCGTGCGCCTTCGGTTGCAGTGGCGACGACAGCAGTTTCCGCAGCCATCGCTTCGACGATCGCCAACCCGAACGACTCAGTCTCTGACGCTGAAACAAACACGTCCATCGCGCACAACAGCTTCTCCGCATCATCCAGCCAGCCGAGAAAATAAAAACGCTCGCTTAGACCTAACTCATTCACTAAAGCTTCGAGTTGCTTGCGCACCTCGCCGGAAGCTGATGTATCTAGTCCGGCAAGTACAAAGAGCGTCTCAGGAGAACGTGCAGCAACCACAGCCGCAGCGCGAATAAAATCGTCGTGACGTTTCAACGTCCTTAACTCACCGATACTCCCAACCAGCAAACAATCAACCGGCAACCCCATGCTGCGCAGAAACTGCACTCGATCGAAACTCGCACGCGCACGACTAAACCGCTCCACATCGATCCCATTCGGAATGACTACGATCTGCTTTTCTGTAACAACGCGTGACGCGCGCAGCTCGTGGGCGACGGCATTCGACACTGCAATTATACGTACGGCTCGCGCGAGCGTGTGACGATGCAGCCGATTTAGCTGAAACAAAACATGACGCGTGGCCACGAACTTCGTTTTCGAATTACGGCGCGCAGCGTATGAAGCGAGCGAGTAATCGCGCGCCATGTGCGCATGCACGATCTCGATTCCATTGCGCCGCACAAACCTTTCGAGCTCGTGCGCGCTCCGCACGTCGAGAGCATTTCGCAGCGACAACGTCACGATTCGATCCGGAGGTAAGTGCAAGTGTCGCGGTATCGGAGAGTGTGGACGCACCGCGACGTACAGCTCGTGTCCTCGTTCAACAAGTGCATTCGTGAGATCGGCAAGATAACGCTCGCCGCCGCCGAAAGACGAAGCTGAACTGATCTGGAGGATCCTCAATCTGATTGTCCGTACGAAAGCCGTCCACAGATTACGCCCGATTACACAGAAAGCTGCGAAATCTATGATGGCATACGTGTTGCCAACTGCAAACTCAAATAGAACTGTCTGTTGGAGGATTGTATGGCCAAGGCAAATTCTGTAAAGGCAACATTAGTAACAGCCCTTTTTAAGAGCAAAATAGCGGCCGAGTCCGCCGTCGATGCGCTCATGAAGCGCGGCTTCAACCGCGACGACATCAGCGTACTCATGTCCGACGCCACTCGATCCAAGGAGTTTGCTCTGCAAACACGCACGCATGCGGCTGACGGTTTGGGAATCGGGGGCGCCGTTGGCGGAGCCGTAGGCGCTGTTCTCGCGGCGATCGCCGCAGTCGGAACAACGCTGTTTCTTCCCGGTATCAATCTCGTGATTGCTGGTCCAATCGCTGCGGCGCTCGCCGGCGCAGGCGCAGGTGGAGCGACGGGCGGATTGATCGGCGCGCTGATCGGAGCAGGCATTCCGGAATATCGCGCCAAAGTTTACGAAGCGGGTATCAAGGGTGGCGGAATTCTCATCGGTGTGGAAGCGCAAAGTGATGAAGAAGTGGAGCGCCTCGAAGATTTGATGGCTGAGCTCGGAGGCGAACACGTTCGCACCGAATAAGGAAGACAAAGGTCAGCTTTACTAAACAATAAGGAGGGTTAGCGATGGGTCTACCGAATAGTGATGAAGTTGAAGGAAAATGGGATCAGGCTAAAGGCAAAACCAAAGAGACGATTGGAAGAGCTCTCAACGACGACGAGCTCGAGGCAGAGGGCCAGGCAGATAATGCCGGCGGTCATGTGAAGGAAGGCTTCGGCAAAGCACGAAGGAAAGTTGGCGAAGCGATTGAAGATGTTGGCGACGCGATAAGTCGTTAACCCAAATTAGCCACAAAGAGGCACAAAAGGCGCGAATGCTTTCTGAGGGGAAGCTAACATTCTGTGCGTTTTGTGCCTCTTGTGGCTATGCAAGCTGTTTGGCGGTCAGTCGATCTCGAGCGAGTTTGTCCCACTTGCGATGCTCTCGCTAACGATACGACGGCATTGTGTTCACTGCTTCAACACAACGACCAAAACCTCGCGTGCTTCATCTCGTTGTTCGAGTTGTTCGAGCGTCTTGCCTAAGTAATAGAGTCCTTCCGGATCGTAAGGACGGCGATCGATGAATTTCTCGAGGGCGTCTTTGGCGTCGGCAAACATCGACGCTGCAAGATACGTCGCGCCGAGACCGAAGTGACGGTCGCATGAAAGACCATCGACAGCGCGGCCACGACGACAGCGGCATAAATCCAGTGCCCTTCATCGACAATCTGCCCATCGACGACACAGGACGATAAAGGAGGCCGAGGAGGAGTTTTGTATTTTCCCAAATCATTGAGTGCTATCCAGGTGAGTTCTCAGGGCTGGTTGGGCAGCGGCCAAAACCATTTTAGCCACAAAGAGGCACAAAAGGCACCAAATAATTTTCCCTGCACTTCATTTGTACTTTTTGTGCCTTTTTGTGGCAAGATCGCTCCGACGATGGTGCAACAATCCCCTGAACAATCTGCTAAAACCAGAATAGAAACTGACACGATGGGTGCGATCGAGGTCCCCGCCGATCGCTACTGGGGAGCTCAGACGCAGCGCTCGCTTCATCACTTCAATATCGGCAACGACCGCATGCCGCGCGAGATGATTCGCGCGCTCGGGATTCTCAAGAAGGCTGCCGCCCTGGTGAACGAAGAACTCGGCAAGCTCTCATCTGATAAAGCCAAGCTGATTGTGCAGGCGTGCGACGAAGTTATCGAAGGCAAGCTCGACGATGAGTTTCCATTGCGCGTCTGGCAGACGGGAAGCGGCACGCAAACCAACATGAACGCCAACGAAGTGATCTCGAATCGCGCGATCGAGATCGCCGGCGGCGTCATGGGAAGCAAGAAGCCGATTCACCCGAACGACGACGTGAACATGTCGCAGTCGTCAAATGACACATTTCCGACCGTGATGTACATCGCCGCCGCCGAGCAGTTGAACAAACTCATTCCGCGGATTCAGGAGCTGCACGACGCGATTGCCGCAAAGGCGAAAGAGTTTGCCGGCGTCGTGAAGATCGGACGTACGCACCTGCAGGATGCGACGCCGCTCACAGTCGATCAGGAAATGGGCGGCTGGGCGAATCTCGTCGCACGCGACGTCGAGCGATTGAAACTCGCGCTGCCTGGATTACTCGATCTCGCGATCGGCGGCACCGCCGTCGGCACCGGATTGAACTCGCATCCGGAATTCGGCGAGCGCGCCGCGAAGAAGATCGCCGAGCTCACCCACTTACCCTTCAAATCGCATCCGAACAAATTTACCGCGTTGTCGGCACACGACGAGCTCGTCGAAGCGAGTGGCTCGCTGAAAACTCTCGCCGCTTCGCTGATGAAGATTGCGAACGACGTCCGCTGGCTGGCGTCAGGTCCGCGCTCTGGTTTGGGTGAACTGGTGCTGCCGGAAAACGAGCCGGGCTCGTCGATCATGCCGGGCAAAGTTAACCCGACGCAGAGCGAAGCGCTCACGATGGTCGCGGTGCAGGTGTTTGGCAACGATCTCGCGACGAGTTTTGGCGGCTCACAGGGCAATTTCGAGTTGAACGTTTACAAGCCCGTGATGATCCACAACTTTCTGCACTCAGTTAGACTGCTGCACGACGCGACGCACAGTTTCGTCGAGTTTTGTATCAATGGAATCGAGCTCAATCGAGAACAGATCGATCAGCATTTGAAACACTCCCTGATGCTCGTGACCGCTCTGAACCCTCACATCGGTTACGACAAAGCTGCCCAGGTTGCTAAGAACGCTCACAAGAAGAAGATCAGCTTGCGTGAATCAGCCATCGAGCTCGGTTATCTGACCGGCGATCAGTTTGACGCGATGGTAATTCCCGAAGAGATGACTCATCCCTAGCGTGCCTGATAAGAACGACAAAGTGAAAGAGAACGTCTGCGGTGCGTTTTACGTGGACACGTCGTGCATCGATTGCGATGTCTGTCGCGACACCGCACCGGAGAACTTCACGCGCTGCGATGAGAATAATTATTCTTTTGTCTACAAACAGCCACAGACTGAGGAAGAGCGGGCGCAATGTGAAGAGGCGCTGACTTGTTGTCCGGTTGAGGCGATAGGCAATGACGGGTAAAAAGTCGAATAGGACTTATCGTTCTTCTCTGTGCAACCTCTGTGTTCTCTGTGTCTCTGTGGTGAGTTATTGCTGTGAATTAGCTAACCACAGAGACACAGAGAACGCAGAGGTTGCACAGAGAAATCAGTAGGTAGCGACTTTTTGTGAAAGCTTATCGGACCTATTAAATTTCCACCTTCACAAATCCGTCTTCAATCTTCACCGGGAACGTCTTGATCCGATCCGGTACACTCAAGCACTCCCCACTCCTTACATCAAACTGCCACCCGTGCAACCAACACTCAATCACATGCCCGCAAAGCGAACCCTGAGTTAACGGCGCGCCCCGATGTGGGCAGGAGTTGTCGGTGGCATAGAATTCGCCACCCACGTTGTACACGGCTAGCTCGTTGCCATCGGGCAGCTCAAAACTAGCGCAGGCGCCCGGGCGCAGGTCGTCGATGCGGCCAATAATTACGTCTGTCTTAGTATCGAATGATTGCATTGATGGATGGTAACAAAACACGTTTTGCAGAACCTAATTCACAACTCGCCAGCAAGTTTTAGTCTCTCGCGCGTTCTCTATCTTCGCTGCCGGTTCCAACTCTCCCTCGGCTGTGAGATTCTAGGACCAGAAGAGGAGAGATCATGAAACGAACACTTTTAATCCCCAGCGTTGTGGCGCTTGTTCTCACTGCGACCACGGTGCTGCACGCTAAAGAAATTACCGTACGCGGCAAACTACAAAAGACTGCCGAAGCGGGCGGCTGGCTCATCGCCGCCAGCGACGCAAAATATCTAATCCTCAACGCTAAAAACTTTCAGAGTAACGATTGGTTTAAAGAGTCGACGAATGTCGAGGCGGTCGGCGAAACCAAAGACGTGATGACGACTTACATGGAAGGAACGCCGTTCGAAGCGAAGTCGATGAAACCAACCGAGCAGAATGCCGCTGCGGCGGGTCGCGACGACAGTCGACGTGTGACCCGCGTGATGGTGGCCGGCGATTCGATCGTACAGGCACAGCCGGACACTGCGATCGTGACGGTTTCAGTAGTCACGCAAAATAGGCAGGCACTCGCCGCGCAACAAGACAACGCAACCAAGACTGACGCAGTCGTGCGTGCGTTGAAGGCTGCCGCAGGAAGTGGCGCGGAAGTGAAAACGAGTGGTTACAGTGTTCAGCCGCAACGCATCTACAAAGAGGGTCAGCCACCTACGATCAGCGGTTACGAAGCGCGCAACAGCGTGACCGTGACGCTGAGCGATTTAACCAAGGTCGGAAGCGTGATTGACGCAGCAGCACAAGCAGGCGTGAACGATGTCGCTGGTATCTCGTTCACTTTGCGACAGGATCGACAGGCGCGAGATCGAGCGTTGAGCGAAGCGACTCGTGAAGCGGTGAGCAAGGCGCAGGTGATCGCGTCGGCGCTCGGCGGGCGCGTGGTGCGGATTGTCGAAGTTCAGGAGGAAGGCTTCCAGCAAAGACCGCCGGTGCCGGTCTATCAGTACGATTCGTTCCAGGCAAAAGCAGCAGTGGCGACGCCGATCGAAGTCGGAGCTTTGGATATTTCCTCGAAAGTACAGGTGATCGCTGAGGTCGAGACGAATATGTAAACACGGATTTCCCCCCGAGCCCCCAGCAAGATGAAGGTTCCTGGTTAAGGAGGGAAGGCAATGGCCAGATACAGAAACGAGATGGATGACGAGAGGGACTATTACCCACGGGAGGACCGCCTGAGACGCGAGAACTTCGGCGGCGGTTACGAAGAGCCGTGGGGCACTACTGGGCGTAGATTCGATAATGAACGGCGGCCTGATTACAACCGCGGCCGGTTCGGCGAACGCGCCGAGTATAACTACGACGAGCCGCGTTACGCAGAATACAACGACCGCGGCGGCGAGCGTTTCCGCGATGAATCCCGGCGTGGCTCTCTTTACGAGGGACGCGGTGATCTCGGAATGGGAAGACGGCGGGACAGCGAATACGGTCCGGAACGTTCCCGGCTACGTTGCCGCGACATCATGACGCGCGAGCTAGTCGTCGCCACACGCGACACGACGATCGTTGAAGTATCACGCATGATGAAGCAGGAAGATGTGGGCGTGATTCCGGTGGTTGAGTACGACGCCCCGGCGGGTAACGGCAGATCCGAGGGCGCAGAACGCAATTATCAAGATCGTAATTACGCACGCGGCAAACTGATTGGCTTGATCACTGACCGCGATATCGTCGTGCGGTGCGTTGCAGACAATAAGGATTGTGCAAGCGTCCGCGCGGAAGACATTATGTCGGTTGATATTTACACGGCGAAACCAAACGATCGTGTCGTTGACGTTATTCGGAAGATGGGAGACAAACAGGTCCGTCGCATTCCCGTAGTTAACGACAACGGTTACCTCGTGGGAATGATCTCGATGGCCGACGTCGCAACCGAGACGCGCCAGGACCGCGAGCTCAGCGATGCTCTCGAAGAGATCTCGAAGGGAACGTCGTTCTGGAACCGGCTGTTTGGCTAAAAACAAAATCAATATAGGTCCTATAGGACTTATAGGACCTATATTTGGTATTCTTCTGTCATGCGAAAGTTTGATCGTGATTTTTCGCTGATCCGAACGGATCGGCGAGTGGTACCGTCTGGCCGTCTCTGGAATCCTGCGGCGGACGTCTATCGTTCGTCTGAAGGTTGGATCGTGAAAGTAGACCTTGCAGGTGTCTGCATGGAGGAGCTGGAGATCGAGATACGCGACCAGTTTCTCAACCTTCGTGGCTGTCGCAAAGACACGCACATCCGTGAAGGCTTCACCTACCACCAAATGGAAATCACTTACAGTCGTTTTGAAAAGTCTATCCAGTTTCCGGCGCCGATTGAAGGAGCGTCGATCAGACAGGATTACAGCGATGGATTCTTGATAATCGACGTGCGTAGGGAACAGGATTAGTTATGGCGGAATCTGTTGAAAATAAGACACCGACACTAACGACCGGAGATTTGCCAATCGGGTCAGAAGTCACTTCAACCGAGGGTTTGAGGTTTTCAAGTCAGGCCAAGGGCGAACCTTTCGAAGTCGCTGTGCTCGCATTGCAAAACCTCACGATCTTTCCTGAGACAGTCGTGCCGCTGGGTATCGGTCGACCACGCTCGATCGCAGCAGTCGAAGCCGCACTAACCACAGAGGAGAAGTTGCTCGGTTGCATCACTGTGCGTCCCGATCGTTCCGACGACACCGACGCTAAGCAGGCTGATCTTTATGAAGTCGGCACGCTCGTGATGATCAAGCGCATGGAGCGGATCGATCAGGGCATGCGCATCATCGCTCAGGGAACTGAGCGCATTCGTGTGGTCGAGTGGAAACAGGAAGACCCGCTGCTGCGCGCCGTTGTTGAAATTCTGCCCGAGCCGCGCACGGTGGATGCCGACCAGGTCGAAGCCGCGAAGCGCAATCTGCAACAGATGATTACCGAGGCGCTGGCTTTGTTGCCGAACGTGCCTCCCGAAGTGCGACTCGCAGTGCTGGGCCAGGTGGACGCGACGCGACTGTCGTATTTCCTTGCCTCGATACTCAATCTCGGCGTCGAAGAAGAGCAGAAGATGCTCGAGGCAAACACTGTCGACGAGCTCGTTCGGCTTGCGCACACGAGCCTCGCGCGCGAAGTTGAAATACTGCAACTGCGCTCGAAGATTGCGTCAGAAGCGCAGACTGAAATGGACAAGGCGCAACGCGACTACGTGCTGCGCCAGCAGCTGCGCGCGATCCAGAAAGAGCTCGGCGAAGACGAAAGCGGCGAAGCTGCTGAGGCTGAACAACTGCGCGAGCGTCTGGAAAAGGCCGAGCTGCCGGACGAAGTACGCACCGAAGCCGAGCGCGAGCTGAAACGGATGGAACGCCTGCCACCCGCGGCGCCTGATTATCACGTCATCCGCACGTATCTCGATTTTATTCTGGAATTGCCGTGGCTGAAGTCGTCGGAAGATAAGCTCGATCTGGCGGAAGCTCGTCGCATTCTCGATGAAGATCACTACGGGCTCGAAGACGTCAAGGAACGCATTCTCGAGTTTCTTGCCGTTATCAAACTTCGTCCTGATACGAAGAGCCCGATACTGTTGTTTGTTGGACCCCCGGGAGTCGGCAAGACGTCGCTCGGAAGATCGATTGCGCGTGCACTCGGTCGCCAGTTTGAACGGATGTCGCTGGGCGGCGTGCGTGATGAAGCTGAGCTGCGTGGTCACCGCCGCACGTACATCGGCGCCATGCCGGGTCGCATCATCCAGTCAATTCGTCGCGCAGGGGTAAACAATCCGGTGCTGATGCTTGATGAAGTCGACAAGCTCGGCAACGACTATCGCGGCGATCCGGCGGCGGCGCTGCTCGAGATCCTCGATCCGCAACAGAACAACTCGTTCCGCGATCACTATCTCGATCTGCCGTTCGACCTTTCGAGGATCTTCTTTATCGCGACCGCGAACCAGCTTGGTCCGATTCCGGCGCCGTTGCGCGATCGCATGGAGATCATTCGTCTGGCGGGTTACAGCGATCGCGAGAAACTCGAGATCGCGCGTCGTTACCTGATTCCGAGACAAACCACCGAGAACGGTCTGAACAACGCGCAACTGAAGATTGCCGATGATGCAATCGAGCTGATCGCTGCGCGCTACACGCGTGAAGCGGGCGTGCGGCAGATGGAGAGAAACATCGGCAGCATCGCACGCAAAGTCGCGCTCAAAGTCGCGCAGGCACAGGCTGAGACTGTCACGGTAACGGCCAACGAGGTGCGCGAGTATCTCGGACCGCCGCAGTTCTATCCCGAGCAGGCCCGGAAAGAGTTGCCGGCAGGTGTCGCGACTGGCATGGCGTGGACTGAGATGGGCGGCGAAGTGCTGTTCATCGAAGCGACGCTGCTGCCGGGTGGTCGTGGACTCACGATCACGGGTCAGCTTGGCGAAGTGATGCAGGAGTCGGCGCGCGCGGCGCAGTCGTACCTGTGGTCACATGCAGCGGAGTTTGGTATCGACCCGAATATCTTCAGGGAATTCGGTGTTCACTTGCACGTTCCGGCCGGGGCGATTCCGAAGGATGGGCCAAGCGCGGGAGTGACGATCACTTCCGCACTCGCATCGCTTTACACAGGCAGGCGCGTTCGGCCTGACACGGCGATGACGGGCGAGATCACGTTGTCGGGTTTGGTGTTTCCGATTGGCGGCGTGAAAGAGAAAGTGCTCGCGGCGCACCGTGCAGGCATCCGGCGGATCATTCTGCCGAGCCGCAACGAAGCCGATGTCGACGACATCCCCGAGGACGTGAAAAAGGAGCTACAGATAATTTTCGTATCGGGAATCGCGGAAGTACTCGACGCCGCCCTCGAAGTGCTCGTCGCGAATCCACCACCACAACCACCATCAGTCTTAGACGCAGGCCGTGGACGCCAACCCGAACCCGAGCCACTCACGGTGAAAGGTTAAGCTCGCGAAGCGGGCGACAGCATAAAGCCTGGGGCGTAAGCCCCAGGTATCGATTATAAAAACATCAAGAGCCCGCGAAGCGGCTGACAGCCCTTAAGCTGCCGCCCGCTTCGCGGGCTCTCACATTATTTCTAACCCTTTCCTGGGGCTTGCGCCCCAGGCTTTATGCTGTCACCTGCTTCGCAGGTTACGGTAGCGCCTCGATATTGAAGAAGAACTTAAACGCGCCGGTCTGCTGCACTCCGAGCAGGAATTGCAGGTTAATGCTCGCTCCCGGAGCCAGCGGCTGTGGCATCGTTATCGTTCCCGCACTCATCGTGCTATTGAGCGCGCCGCCCAGGGTTTGAGTGGGCGGTTCCTCCACCGTTGTGCCAAACACGGTCACCGAACAAGGCGCCGTAGTTGGCGTACCTGTCGCCGCACACGTCGCTGAATCGTTAATGCCGTTGACCGTGATCTGCAGCGAGCTCAACGCCCTCAAGTCAGCGATTGCTCCCGGCCCCGCGAAACTACTGAAATCGACGAGACGGAAGCGCAACCGCGTGATCGGTGCGCCTGTGCTGTTCACAAAGCGCCGTCTGACGGACAGCGTTCCGAACGCCTTGTTCGAGTTCGGCAACCCTGGCGTCGTGTCGCGGACGCGGTTTGGATCGGCTGGTAACCCCTTGGTCGCATCGAGCGCCAACGTGGGAACCGATAGATTCAGCCGCGGACTACCCAGATTCTGAGGACCTGGAGCTCCCAGATGCTGACCGGCAGGTGTCACAGTCGCTAACGTGTCGGCTAAGACGAAGTCGTTAAGGTTGTCACCAGTATCCGCGACGAAGCCACCGGTCGGACATAGACCGAACGTTGCCGGATTACCCTTCTTACCGCACTCATCACGGAAGAAGCTGTATTCCAGCGTACTGCCGGCCACCGGTGGAAGAGTTGCGCCCTCAAGGAACAGGTCGCATCCGCCACCGCCGTTATTGGCGCCAAACCCGACCGCATCCCAACGGTTTATAGCCGAGAGACTTGGAATCGACGCCGTCTTAAATAGCGCAACGTTGCGGTCATTCTCGATATCCTGAGTCAACACCTGATCGCCGGCCGCCGCTCCAGATCCTCCGTAGTTAGCGAGGCTGTAGGCCGACCCGACAAACAGGTAATGGCCGTGCGCCGGGATAGTCGTGTTATTCGGAATTACGCCGATGAGAATCGGGCCTGACTGGCAGTCAGCGCCCATCTTGAACAAGCCATAACCGTGCGCACTGTCGTTGATTCCCGAGCCATCATCAACGATGTGCGGCTGGTCAGAGTTGTTATAAATCTCAACAAAGTCATCTCCTGCACCCGCCGGCCCACTCGTTCTGAGCTCGCTGATCAGGATTTGGCTTGTTGGGTTCACGATAAGGATCGTGCCAGTAGCCGTGTCACGAGCAAGCGTAGCGCCCGTTGGATTCGACAGGATCATCAGGAACGTCTCGGGTGATTCCGCCGGCTTGTTATCCGAGAAGATAGGCACCTCGATCGTCTTGAACTGTTCGCCCGTTGCGAAAGCGAGAGTACCTTCCGTGTGACCGTAATCCTCACCTTCAGTCGCGTGGTTTAGCGCCGGAGCCATTTGTTGTGAAGTGAAATTCACGAACACGCTGCCAGGCGCTGGCGCACTCAGCGTGACTGTAAACACCATGAAGCCCGTGCCCGTTTTGGGTTCAACGAGCTGCGAATCCTGGATGCTGATATTCAGAGCAACCAGAATGTTCACAGTATCAGTGTCAGTAAGTGGTCCACCCGTACCCGTGTTGCCGAGGTCGTTCGACGTCATCGTCAAGGTGGCCCCGCCGGTGAAACCCGCTGTCGGCGTAAAGGTCATGCCGTTGAGGGCTGCATTAACGTTCACGAGCGTGCCGCGGAAAGTCATGGTCGCGTCAGCCGTGCCGTCACCTGCTCCGGCGCCGTTTGCGTCAGTGAAGCTAAAGCTCAAGCCGCTCGTGCCGCTGAGTGTCAGCGTGCCGTTAGTGGCCGTAAGCGTTACCTGGATGGTGTTGCCGCCGGCGTCCACATCGGCAACCGAGATTGTGTTCGCACCTGCGAATACAATCGGTGTGTTCTGCGGTGTGCCCACCGAACCAGGCACCGTATTCACCGGCGGATCGTTCACGGCGGTGATAGTGATGCCGCGCGTCGACTGAACCGTGCTGGTTCCGTCGGTGACGGCAAAGGTCGCCGCGCGCGGGGTAGTTGATGGGTTATCGCTGCTGTTCTGATACGCGACTGAACGCAGAGCGGTCTGGTAGTTAGCAACAGAGGAAGTGCCGGTAAGTGTCAGTATGCCGGTGCCGCTGTTGTAATTACCAGTGATGCCTAACTGGTTGGTGAACACCAACACGTCCTGACCACTCTGGAAGAATGCAGTAATCGCTACTGTTGCTCCGGTCAGGTTTGTGCTGTCGATATCCGTGACGGTCAGGTCCGGATCGATCGCTACCGGCGCGTCATTCTCAGTGTAAGAGGCACTGCCGGAAGAGGTGATTATCGACGGAGCATCGTCGATTCCGTTGACCGTGATGTTGACCGTATCTGTATCAGTCAACGCGCCACCTGTTCCCGTGAAGCCCTGATCGTCGGAGATGATCTGGACCGACGCTGTACCGTTGAAGTTTGCCGTCGGGTTGAACACCAAACCATTCAGCGCGGTGTTAACGGCTGACAGTGAACCGGTGAAGACCACTGTTGTGTCGGCAGCACCGGTACCGGTCGTAATCGTTAGTCCGGCGGTCGTGCTCAGGCTCACGGTACCGTTTGTGGCGGTCAGGGTGATCTTGATCGGGTTTGCGCCCAAGTCTACGTCGGCGACGGAAATTTGGTTGCCGTTGCCGGACGAGAATACCTTCACTGTGTCTTCGTTCGTTGACTGTGGCCCAGGCACCGTGTTCACCGGCGCATCGTTCACGGCAGTGATAGATATGCCCCGCGTCGCTGAGCCGGGGATGCTGATACCGTCAGTCGCGGTGAAAGTGATTGTCCGCGACGTTGTCGGGTTGTCGCTGCTGTTCGCATAAGTCACTGAACGCAGCGCCGTCTGGTAGTTGGCAACTGTAGTCGTACCCGTGAGTGTCAGCACACCGGTACCGCTGTTGTAGTTGCCGGTGATTCCCAACTGGTTCGTGAACGCGAGAGTGTCCTGAGCACTCACGAAGCCGGCGGTAATCGCTACCGTCGCTCCAGTGAGATCCGTGTTGTCGCTGTCAGTGACAGTCACACCCGGATCGATCGCTACCGCGCCTGCATTCTCCGTGTAAGCGAGATTGCCGGCTGTAGTGGTGACCACTGGAGATGCGTTGGGTGGAACTACCGTAATCGTGAACGACTGCGAACCTGACGTGTTCGAGTTAGGCGGCGTGTTGCTGCCGTTGTCACTCAACGTCACGCTGAACTGGGCAGTACCGCTCGTGCCGTTATTCGCCGTGTAAGTCAGCGTGCCCGTCGTCGCATTGATTGCGGGTTGCGCCGAGAACGTCAGCGTGCCGGTTGTTGCCCCTGGGGTAATGTTGAAGGTCAATGTCTGACCAGTCTCATTTGGCCCTTGCGAAATGCTGGTCGCAAAGTTAAGGACAGTCTGCGGTCCCGCGCCTTGAACAACAGGCGGTGGGTCAGCAGCTATCGTGAATGACGGTGGATCGTTGATCGGGTTAATCGTGATTGACACTGTGGCGACATTGCTGTCGAGGAAGCCGTCGTTCGCCTTGTAAGTGAACGAGTCGGAACCGAAGAAGTTCGCATTCGGCGTGTAGTTGAACGAGCCGTCCGGGTTGAGCGTGAACGACGATGCGTTCGCTGGTCCACTCACGAGGATAGCCGTGAGTGATGCGTGCGGCGTATCAACGTCAGTGTCATTTGCCAACACACCATTGACTGCGTTGACCACCAGCGGCGTGTCTTCATCCGTCTGGTACGAATCGTTGGTAGCCACTGGGGCATCGTTCACAGCGTTGACGGTCAGGTCGAATGTGTCTGTCGCTGTTTGACCGTTAGTCGCCGTCACCGTGATGGTGATCGTGGTGGTACCGCTTTGACTTGCAGCGGGCGTGATTTGCAGGTTTCGCGAACCGCCGGATCCGGTGATAAGCAGGTTGGCATTCGGCACGAGCGTCGTGTTTGACGACGTCGCCACCACCGTAGCGATCAACGAACCGGTATCGTCGCCGATATTGAAGGTTACATTCTTAACCGTGTTTTCATTCGTCGACTGGTTAGCGATGTCTTCAATCGACGGATGCAATTCAAATGCGCCGATGTCCACAGTCTGGATCGTGTCTGGATCTGCGGAATCAGCGACGCGTGGGAAATTCGTGCCACGCTGATCGACCGGTAGAGTTTCAGCCGTGTTTAAGTCACCGTCGAGATCGAATGTATCCGCCGGGAGGTTTGCATTGCTGCCCGCCTCAATCGCCGGACTTCCCGCCAACAATGCGTGCGTTTGGGTGACGCCGCCGTTATTAGCGAGCGGTCCTAACAACGCATTGCCGCCGATCAGGTTGTTTGAGCTCGACGGATCGATCGTGCCGGTTGTGTCGTCGGCAGTGTCAGCCAACGGGTTATTCTCGTTCAGGTTGCCCGAGACGATCGTGTTCTTGAGCACAGTGGCGCCCGCTTGTGCGCGAATACCACCACCGTCGCCGGCATTGTTGCTGTCAGAGTCAGCGACGTTATTGGTGATGGTGCTGTTGATGCTAGTCATCGTTCCACCCAGAACTCTGACGCCGCCGCCACTGCCCGCCGCCGAATTGCCGCTGATCGTGGTGTTGATGAGCGTCAAACTGGTGGAGCTCGCGGTGGTGCTGATCGCGCCGCCGTCGATGTCGGAAATGTTTCCGGACAGTGTCGAGCTAACGATGGTAAGTGCGCCATCGTTGAGGATCGCGCCGCCATCGACTGACACCGGGTGGCTGCCGCTGATGGTCAGGCGAACAATGCCCACTGTCTTACCGGAGGCGATGTGGAATGCACGGCTGGTACCACCGCTGATCGTCACCTGACTGATGCCGCCGTTGATTGTCAGGTTCTTGTCGACGAGGATCTCGCCACTGGTCAACGTGATTGTCTGCGGCGTGGCGAACACACCTGCCGAGTCGAAATTGATGGTTGCGCCGTCGCAAGCGTTGGCAATTGTCTGGCGCAAACTGCCGGCGCCGCTGTCGGCAGTTGTGGTAACGAGGCTCGAGCCGCACACCGTGTGATCTTCGGTGTCGCTACTCGTGTTGAAGTTAGTGTCACCTGCATAGGTGGCGGTAATGGTGCGCAGGCCGGTGGCGTTCAGAACCAGCGAACACTGCCCAGTTGCTACTGGCGCACTGCAAGTTTCCGCGCCGCCACTCACCGTTACGGTGACATTGCCCGTTGGCGTACCCGCTCCAGGTGAATTCACCGTCGTGGTCCATTGAACAGTTACCGACTGACCTGGCGTCGAAGGATCGGGATTGTCCGATGTAATCGTCGTCGTGGTATCGGCCTTGTTCACGGTATGGGCGGTGGCCGGCGTTGAAGCGCTGCCGTTGTAATTGGTATCGCCCGCGTACGTGGCTGTCAGGCTCTTGGCGCCGGCAGAAGTGAATGTGACGTCGCACTGCCCGGCAGATACTGCCGCGACACACTGGTTGGTTCCGTCGCTGACCGTGACATTACCGGTGAGCGGTGCACCCAGTGCGCCAGGAGCGGTCACAGCAACGGTCCAGGTCACTGTCACCGGTTGGCCCACTACGGAAGGATCCGGGTTGTCGGAGTTGATCGTGGTGGTCGTGTTAGCTTTACCAACCGTCACTGTGTTGGCGGCCGGCGAGTTATTGGTCTCGTTGCTTTCAGCAATGAGATTGTTCGGATCGATTTGCGCGATACCGCCGCCGGTACGCGGATTCTGATACGAGCCGACAGCCTGCGCCGTCGCGCTGAATACAACGTCGAAGCTGCTCGTTCCGATGTCTGAAGCAAAAGTCACACTTCCGCCACTCGCGACGCAGGTCAGATCGTTACTCACGATCGAGCAGCTGATGTTTGCACTGCCCGTGATGTTCGAAACGTTTTGAACGGTCGGTGTGCCGTAAACGATATTGCTGTTCGGCAGATTGTCAGTGATGATCGTCTGACCCGCCGTAAACGTCGCAGGTGAGCCGGTGTTAGCCGCGGTGAGTGTCCAGTTCCACGACTGCCCTACAACAGCAGAGCTACCAACGTTGTTCGCCTTGCTGAGTGTCAGGTCGGAAGCTTCGGCGATGGCCCATTCGGAGAACGGAGTGAGACTGGCAGTGAACGAGCTGATACCGGTATGGGTAACGTGATTGCCTGCCGTATCGACAGTGCCGCCTTGCGCTGCCCAGTTATCACTGCCTGTGGTGTCTTTCCACAAGACCAATCTTGATTCAGTAATTCCCGGACCAACGAGCTCAGTCGGATCGATGTAACGCAGTCTGAGCGTCGCTGAGATTCCGGCGCCGCCGGTGGGCGTCAAGGTATAAGTTCGCGGAACTACCCTTACGCCAACAGGAAATCCCGTAGGTGTGGCTTTAACCAGATTGAAATCCAACTGGGTCGGTGGCGTTCCGGAGTTGATCGTTACCTGGTTGTTGAGATTGCCGAAAGACCTTGCGACTCCACCGAGGTCGGTGCGCCTGACGGTGCCGAGCACATCGGCCGCGCCCGCTGAGGTGCCGGCTTGTTGAAGAATCGCTCCCGAAACAACTGTCAGATCCGTATTGAGCGTCAGGATTCCGAGGACGGCTGCATCAACTGACTGACCGCCATTGAGCACTGAGACTCCGTTGGCGTTGTTAATTAGCAAGCCGCCAAAATTCTTCACACCGTCGCCCGTGATCGACTGGGCCACGCCACCATTGAAAGTGACCGTGCTGGTGTTGCCGGTAAACGAACCGGTAGACGTGAAGGCTGAACCAATTACATTGAAGTTGTGCGAACCAGCGTCAACGTTGTTCGAGGCATTGATCGTGAAATTGCCGAACGTCGTAGTGCCGGCGCCTGAGAGCGTGTGCGCTCCATCGGCAGTATTGTCGACGTCGAAGATCGTCGTCAGACCCGCGCCCTGGCTGAACGTTCCGGCGTTGGTGTAGTTGTTCTCGATCGTGATGTTCGCGCCCGCGTTGTGAGTGATGACGGCCGGGCTGTTGATTTGCAGGTTGAAAAAGTTCTTCGCAGCCGCGCCGCTGATCGCGCCGGCATTATCCGTGACACCGGTAAAGATGATGGTTGACGTGCTGCCATCCATCGTTCCGGCAGTCGCGACCAGGTCGTTGCCGATGGTCGTGGTGGTGTTGCCGAAACTCGTCGTCGCGCCGGCGTTGTTCAGCGTGAGGTTGAAGAAGGTCGTATTGCCGGTCAGCAACTGAGTTCCGGTAGTGCCCTGGAACGTGACTGTTCCGGTGCCGGGCGTGAACGTGCCGCCGTTGGTCCAATTACCACCGAGAGCAAAATTATTGTTACCGCTGGCAAAGGTTGCGCCCGCGACGATGTTGAGATTGCTGGTGATGACTGTGTTGCCCTGCAACGTCTTCGTGCCGGAACCCGATATTTGGAGCCTGCTATAAGCCGGAGTGTTGTTGACCGTCTGCGTGCCGGCGCCGTTGTAGTCAATCTGCAAATTCGTCAGCGTCTTGTTCGTGATCGTGTATTGCGACAGGAAGTCTGGGGTTGCCGCAATGCGCGAAGCCCGCGCCGTGCCGGTGCCGGTCAATGTTCCCGTGCCGCTGATGACTGCCGCCGCGACTGGCGAAAGAATCGCATTCGCGCCGTTGACGTTGAGAGTACCGTTGACCGCAAGACTGTTATTCAACGTGAGCGGATTCGTAACATTCGAATCCGTCAGATTGAAGAAGGTGATGGCAGTGCCGTTAGTGATGCTCTGCGAGCCGGTGCCGTTGAAGTTGAACGTGCCGGTGCCGGCATTCAAAGTAGTGGCCGGTGAGCCGCCGGCATTCAAAACAAAGTTCCCCTGAATATTGACCGAGCCGGTACCGCCGTTGAACGTGCTGCCCACCACTGGTCCGGGACCAATCGTCAGGTTGCCGCTCACGTTCATCGTGCTGTTGTTC
>DASYFE010000027.1:0-31805 GCA_036498585.1 Pyrinomonadaceae bacterium
ACGCTTGTCGGCAAAGAGCAGCAAAAAGGTCTCGAGTTGTTCGTACTTGACCTGACTGACAAAGAGAAGCGAAAGACCCGCTTCTATATTAGCGCCCGATCGTTGCGCGTGCTCTGGCTGGAGTATGAAGAAGGCAATCCCGGCGGCGCTCCTGTGAAATACACACGAAAATTTTTGGACTATCGCGCCGTGCAGCAGACGCTCGTGCCTTATCGGACGGTGTTGCTGGAAGACGGCCGGCAGAGCCAGGAGTCGCGCGTCCTCACAATCACCTACGGTGTGAAAGTCAGCGATTCCATCTTCCAACGCCCCGAAGGTTGATTAGCCACAAAAAGGCACAAAAGGCACAAATGATAGTAAACTGACGGGAGCTCCCCGCCTTTGTTTTCATTTGTGCCTTTTGTGCCTTTTGTGCCTTTTTGTGGCTAATCAACGGAACCGGAGTGGAAGCTGAGCGTGTAGACCGTTGATGTGAGAGCCACCTGCCCTGATGAATACGTTGACTACCATCGATGAGCTGGGGTTCGCCCCGGCCCTGCAGCAGGACGTGCTGGAGGACACGACTTCCGACCATGCTTTGTTGGAAGCCACACGGTCCGGTGACCAGGACGCCTTTGCTGAGCTGGTGAGTCGTTACCGAAACCAAATTACGAGCTACATCTACCGGATGACCAATGATTACGACGGCGCCGTGGATCTGGCTCAGGAGACTTTCGTGAGGGTCTACAGGGCAGCCGACAGGTACCAGCGAACCTACGCATTTTCGACTTACATCTACCGGATCGCCACCAACCTCGCGATCAGCGAGCTGCGGAAACGTAAGCGCCGCAAACTCGTGTCACTGACCGGATTCTTCCAACCAACCGATGGCGGCGAAGCGAAGGAATTGAACCCGCCCGACCTGCGACCTTTGCAGGATCTCGAGCTCGTCGATACCGAGCGACGAAACGCGGTTCAGCGTGCTATCGGCACACTTCCCGAGAAGTATCGCGCGCCACTGATTCTCCGCGACGTGGACGGGCGCAGCTACGACGAGATCGCGAAGATCCTGGAAACGAGTGAGGGCACGGTGAAGTCGAGAATCAGCCGGGCGAGAGGATTCCTGCGCGAGAAGATGCGGGCTTATTTATAGGTGAAGAAGTTATGAGAAAAACTAATTGCAAACAGATTCGTCGAGAGCTCGATGAGTTGATGCTTGGTGAAACGTGGAGTGCGGCTGCAACTGAGCACCTGAGCGAGTGTGCTGAGTGTCGTGAGTTTCACGTGCAGCAGACGAAGTTGCGGAAGATAGTTGGCAGTCTCGGCACGATCGAGGCGCCGGCAGATTTTGATTTCCGTTTGCGTGCGCGGCTGGCTAAGGGTGCGAGCAGTGCGCCGGCAATCTACTGGAGATTAGTGCGGAGTGGTCTGATCGCCGCAGCCCTCGCGGTTGTGGTTCTGTTGGGCGTTGTTGCAGTGCGAGATGCTATGAGACTGGGGGAGAATCCTGGTGAGGTGGCCCGCAAGCCTGAAGTCCACCAGCCTGTGAAGGCCGATCAAGCGCCACCAGTCATCCCGGAGCAGAAGCCGTCGGATCATGTGGTTGCAGACGTTACTCCAGCGACGATTCGAAAGTTCCGGCCCACTCAACAAGCCGACTACAAGAAGCGACCTTTGTCGTCGATCGCAATCAGCAGCACAGGCGCCTCAGTTCTCAACGGAACACAGCCCGCAGCGATGTCAACAGCGTTTCCGATCGATTCGTCGGCACAGTCGTTCACAGTTTCACTAGAGGATGGTCGCGGGAATGCGAAAACCATTTCCGTGCCGACTGTAAGTTTTGGTTCACAACGTATCGTGCAAAGCGGGAATCAGTTCGCCCCGAAGCGTGATTGGTAAGCATTACGACGATGAATTTCAGACGAATAACTTCAGCGGTGCTGTTAGTGAGCGCGCTGTTTTACCAAACGGTTGCAAGTGGGCAAACGCCTGCGCCAGCTCCGAAAGCCCCGAAGCCGCCTGCCGCACCGCAAGTCGTAACCATCATTCATCGTCTGAACGGCCTCAAGATGTTTCGCCTGCTGCTGCGCTCCGAGCAGGTGCAATCGATCGACGCGCTCGATTCGGCATTCAACCTGATGGACGACGTTCACACAAACGTGATCGCCGGGCTCGCGATGGACGACGGCGAAACAATCGCAGCATGGTTGCCTGAGGCTGATGTCGAGTTTGGACCACAGATTGTTGGGTTCCCGGCACCACCAAAATCACAGATGTTTCCGGGCTCGGTCAATGGTTTCTTTGATGGTCCAGACGTGTCGGTAATCGGCGCCGATGGCAAACAGGTTCCCGCGAAGTACATCGGCCTTGACGCCGCCACCGGACTCTCGATACTGAAGCTCGAAAACAAGAACACGGTTTCAGCCAGCGCGATTAAAGAAGAGCCGGTGAGCAGTGGCGATAGTGTGTTGCTGTTTGGACCTGAGCAGGTGACTAAAACGCGTCCGGTGCTCGCGCGCATGGGCGCGATTGAAGGTCGTGTTGAAAACGTGATGCCTGCGCCATCGGGTGGTATCGCGAGATTCAAAGTCAGCGCCGCGAAACTTTCAAAGGCAAACATCGGCGGCGTCGCTGTCAATCAGGCTGGCGACACGATCGGCATCATCGATGGTCTGGAAGGTAACGAGGCGAGCATTCTTCCGGTTGCTTTGATCAAACGCGCGGCCCAGCGCGTGTTGGAACGGCAGGCAAGCGTGCCGCGACCGTGGCTCGGTGTGAAAGGTGAAGCGGTCGCAGCGCTCAAACTCGATGAGATCCAGAACCACGGTTGGGAGATGCAACGCGCGGCGGCATTGGCGGGCAAGCATCGTGGGATTCTGTTGACGTCGATCGTGCCGGGCAGTCCTGCTGAGCGTGCGGAGTTGCGCGCAGGTGACGTGATTCTGAAGGTCGACGACAAAGATATTCAGACTGCGGATGAGTTCACCTGGTGGCTGGAGCAGGCTGGTCCGAGTAGCTCGGTGGAGTTTACGGTCGCGCGGCCCGATCGCCCGGTAGAATGGGCGTTGAATGTGAAGTTGAGCGGCATGTCGGATCAGTGGTCCAGAGTCAACTGGCGCTCTCGTTTCCCCTCGATAAAAGGCTTTTGGTTAATTGACCAGGGCATCGAGACGATCGCGTTGAAGCCGCTGGTGGCTTCACAACTCGGAACTACTCCGGGACTTTTGGTCGTCTACGTCGATCCTGTGACTGCGGCATTCGAAGCCGGTCTGGAGCCGGGTGACGTGATTCAAACAATCAACGGAGAACCCGTCTCCGCATTCCGCACGAGTCCGAATTCCGACTTGTACACGTTTGAGGTCGTCCGCAAAAAACAAAAACGCGTCGTCAAGATTCCCGCCAAAAAGAAGTAGCCACTCGAAAGCTGTCTTCTCTGCGGCCCTCTGCGTATCTCTGCGCTCTCTGCGATAAATGGCAATTTCAACGCAGAGAACGCAGAGGGCCGCAAAGAGCCGCAGAGAAGATAATGTTCGTGGACTCTGTTTATTGTTTTCGTGTGCGAGGACGCAAAGGACTGCGATCTTTGAGTAGGTCTTTGTGTTTGGTCTGTAGCTTGTGAGTCAGGCGTTGATATGACATGCCGAGCGTGCGGGCGGCGAAGGTGACGCGGCCGTGAGCGTCCGCGAGTGCGTGTTTTATCAACGAATGCTCGAGTAAGAAGATTTCCTCATTCAATGGTCTGCCTGAAGTAGTTATCGCGGACCTTACTGCTAATCGATCTCCCAGTTCCTGGAATGCAGTGAGCGCAATGTCTGCCGCGCGGTTGATGCTATCCTGAGATAAATCGATCGCGCGCCGGAAGGCATTCAGTGCGGGGCTGTGATGCTCAAGCCGGGCCAATGCCATGCCGTGCCGTTTCAACGCTTCTGCTAACAATGATGGTCTATCGCTGTCTTCCAAGGTCTGCACTGATGAGCGGGCGGCCTTTTCCGCTTCTGTATTCCGTTCCTCTTTCAGGAACACGCGAGCGCGGGTTTCGTCGACCTGGGCCAAGGCAATTCGATCCCTAATATACGTAAAAATTCGTCGCGCACGGTTCAGATGTTCATGCGCCTCTTTGTAGTGGTTGATCTCGAGATATAGAAAACCCAGGTTGTTCTCGACATTCGCTAGATACCGTCTGTGTTCTGCTTGTTCAAAGTGATAACTCGCGGCCGTGTATTCAAGAAACGCCCGATCAAGGCAGTCTCCAGGTCTATCTGATTTACAAATCTCCAAAAGCACATCACCAACAGTCTGGTGATAACAACCCTTGAGCAATGGACTGTTAATCTTATCGAATAGAGGCCCGTTGCTGGTGAGGTATGTCAGCGCTTGCTTGAGTGGGCTTGCGTGTCGCTTCACGATCCCCAGGCGAAGAATGGCCTTTGCTTTTAACTCGTTATTTATCGTCAACTCCGCGAGCGCGAGCTTCAAAAGATCGGAGGCGTTATCGTGCTCGCCAAGTCGCATGTAGCACAGAGCCAGTTCTGTCTGTGCCTCGGCTATTTTCTTCTTATATTTTCGGGATTCGAAAATCGTGAGACTTTCACTGAGGAAGTCTTTCGCTTGCTCTTGTGCATTTGTGATCCAGCCCGTTAGCACTCCCGCACGCAATAGCACTTCGGCCGCAATGTCTGGTTCCAAGCCTTTTACTCTGGGCCGTTGATCCATTCGAGGCCACAGGCCGCTGAGCATTTCGCGCGCTTCTTCATACTCACCTTTGTTCTCAAACTCCCTGGCCAGTTTGCAGCAAAGCTCCGCACGGCCTCCCACATCGAGGTTTGAATTTACTAATTCGCGTAAGAGTGAGGCCCGTAACGTCATCGTGAGAACCGCAAAGAATCAATCTCTCAACTGCGTACCCACTCTAACGTAAATTCTTTGCGCCTGCAAGAAAGAGTTGGGTTTGATGCAAGAAGTTTTGTATCTTTCTAAAATCACAAAATAGTGAATTATGGAGGTTACAAGATAGTGAGTAAATTACGCCAAGCGTGCGCCGTTGCAATTGTTATAGTGGCTCTAGCTGTCCCTGCGTTTGCCGGGATAATAGATTCGCCGGGCGCGCCAGCACCGCAGCCGACCCAAACATCAACCAGCACGACGACGACGATAATCCTTACGATTCTCAGTTTGATTCGCTAAGGACCGTATCCGACTTCTTGCATTGAGGATCGAATACCTGCGCTTCGTGGGACGGTCTTCGTGTGTCTGCTATCCACGTAAAAGAATTTGCATGAGTTTCGTGGTTTTCGTCAGCAGCGAAGCGCTTGCGTAACGGGTCTGCCGCCGGATACAACGCGAGAGCCCATGACACGCAAACTCATCTATGCCTTTTCAAAGCGCGCGTTCTTAAACCCGGCGTCAACTCATCTGACCTCGTACATTCAGGCGTACATCCAAAAAGGCCAGGACGGTCCCGATCAGTGGGGTGACAACATAGTGCTCATCGCCGATTGCAAGCGAGTGATCCAGCTTGAATTCTTTCTCGGAACGAAACGGTACCGGCGCATCAGCCTCGCAAAGATCGACCTGCTGATCGACGTTCTCACGCAGTTTCGTGCTGCGCTCGCCAAAGAAATCCGATCGATCGAGGCCACAAAAGGGCACAAAAGAAACAAAACCGGAGAACAATGAGCTTTCTTCTTAAGTGCTTTTTGTGCCTTTTTGTGGCAAGTGATAACCTAGCGGCCCATGTTCCCAGAAGCCGTTGCGCGTTATCACGACCTGCTTTCCAACCATGAGCTGGCCGAGTCGTCCCGCGCCCTCCTCGACGAGGGCCTCGAAAAGGCGAAGCTCATCTTCGGCGGCCGCCGCCTGTCGCCGTATCTTCGTCCACACTTCGTCTCCGAGTCAGACTTCGCACGCATCTGCCAGATCTGCGAGACGGTTTGGTCGGCGATCCAGAAGGTAAAGGACGCCGCCGTCGCCGACCCGAATGTCGTCGACGATCTCGGCTTAACGGAGATCGAACGTGAACTGGTCGCGATCGATCCGGGATACGTCGCAGTCTCGCCGACTTCGCGTCTCGACTCGTTCCTGACGAAGTCGGCCTACAGCTTTGTCGAGCTGAACGGCGAAAGCCCGGCGGGCATCGCTTACGCCGACGCCGCGTACGACATCTTCTCCTCACTGCCGGTAATGAAGGAGTTTGCTGTCGACTACAACGTGCGTCCGATGTACGGCCGGCGGTTGATGCTGGACGTGCTGCTCAGCTCGTACGAAGAGTTTCTCGGCAGGAAGCCCGAACGCCCGCCATGCATCGGGATCATCGATCTGGCCGACGTGCCGACCGTCAAAGAATTCGAGCTCTTCCGCGAATTCTTCGAACAGTCCGGATATCCGTCGATCATCTGCACGCCACAGGAGCTTGAGTTCAGCAACGACCGGCTAAGCGCGCGCGGACAGGAGATCGACATCGTCTACAAGCGCCTGCTGGTCAACGAGTACCTGCCGATCATCAAGGAATATCCGGCGCTGCTCGACGCGTATCGCGCGGGTGCCATCTGCATGGTCAACAGCTTCCGTTCAAAACTGATTCACAAGAAGGCGCTTTTTGCCGTGCTGACAGATCCGAAGCACGCGCCGTTGTTCTCGCAGAATGAGCTCGACGCGATCCGCGCGCACGTGCCGTGGACGCGCGTCGTCAGAGACGAACACACCGACTACTTCGGTCGCGAGGTAAACCTGCTGGACTTTATCCGCGCCGACGGCGAGCGACTCGTGCTCAAGCCAAATGATGATTACGGCGGTCACGGGATCACGATCGGCTGGAATGTCGACCAGCGCGGCTGGGATGAAGCGATCAATAACGCGCTCGCTGACGGCGATTACCTCGTGCAGGAACGTGTGCCAACCGCCCGCGAGACTTTTCCGGCGCTCACGGACGATGGTCGCATCGAATTCGCCGAACAACTCGTCGACCTCGATCCGCTTCTTTTCAACGGTAAAGTCGGCTCGGCTTTCACGCGGCTTTCTTTCACCGAGCTGGCGAATGTGAGTTCCGGCGGCGGCATGGTGCCAACCTATATCATCAGCAAAAAGTAAGGAAAACGGGTACAATCGTCAGCGGCTTCTTCTCTGTGCACCCTCTGTGTCCTCTGTGTCTCTGTGGTCAAAAGTGATTATCACCACAAAGACACAGAGGACGCAGAGGGTGCACAGAGAAGAAGGAAACTAATCAGGAGGCTCACGTGCCTGACGACAAAGACCGAGGCTTCGAAACACAGGAAGAGCGCAGAAGCTCCGATCGCTCGCGGCTGATCGTCGACGTTTTCTTTGACGGTAAAGACGTTACCGGCATCGCCAGCACTAAAGATATCAGCGTGGGCGGGCTCTACATGAACACGCAGGCGGAGATACCGGAGGGTACGTTGCTGCTCGTGCGCATACCCTTCCGGCCCGATGTGCAGGCGGTGTGCAATGCCACAGTGGTTTACAGCAACCCCGGTCGCGGTGTTGGCTTGAGGTTCCAGGGTTTGTCAGACGACGTCCGGGCGATGCTCGAACGTGAAGTTTCCAATGGCTGAAGTTGAGTTGACGTGGGACGATCTTTCCGGCGAAACGCGGGAGATGCTGAGAGGAAAACTCGCCGGGCTGTGGGGCGCAGAGAGCGACGCCGCAGCTTTCGACTCATGGGCGCTCGATAAGAAACACGCGCTGCTGCTGCTCCTGAAGCGGATGGAAGCGAAGAAGCTCTGGCATCTCGTCAAACGAATAACTAACGTATATGGTGAAGGCGGTGTGGGATTGCAGTTTGAAGCGTGGCCGATGATCGAATCGACGTTGTCGCGTCGCGCCGATTTCACGCGGATGATGGCGAACCACAAAGACACGACCGGTGGTTTTTACGAAAAGCAAAGGGCCGCGGCGGTGCTGCATTTTCTATTTCAGGAAGGTGAGCCGCGCACGTGGTACGTTCACTTCGATCTTTACAGTCCCGTTCACTCGCCGGGCAGCATGTGGAAGCACTTGCGACACGAGTTCATGGGCAAGGTGAAGCCTGACTGGCGGATGATTGCAAAGTTCCTGGACACGTAAGCTTAGTTGGAAAGAGGGCAAATGTTCGATCAATTCACACTGGGTATCGAAGAAGAGTTTCAGATCGTCGATCCGGAGACGCGCGAGTTGCGCTCGCACGTGGCGGAGATCCTCGAAGAAGGCAAGATGCTGCTCGGCGAGCAGATCAAGCCCGAGATGATCCAGTCGATGGTCGAAGTCGGCACGGGCATTTGTCGCAACATCCAGGAAGCACGCACCGACATCACGCGACTGCGCAGCATCATCGCGGGACTCGCGAGGAAGAACGGGCTCGTGATTGTTGCGGCATCGACGCACCCGATCTCGCGCTGGCAGGACCAGAAGATATTCGACGACGAACGTTACGAGCTACTCGTGCAGGAGCTTCAGACAGTGGCGCGGTCGTTGTTGATCTTCGGACTGCACGTACACGTCGGTATGGCGGATCGCGAGCGCGCGATTCACATCATGAATGCCGCGCGTTATTTCCTGCCTCACGTGCTCGCGCTCTCGACGTCGTCGCCGTTCTGGATGGGCCACAACACGGGGCTCAAGTCGTATCGCACCGAAGTCTTCAAACAGTTTCCACGGACGGACATTCCCGATCACTTCGATTCTTATAGCGGTTTCCAGCGCTACGTCGATCTGCTGATCAAGACTGGCTGCATCAACGACGGGAAGAAGATCTGGTGGGACATCCGCCCGCATCCATACTTTCCGACGCTCGAGTTTCGTGTTTGTGATATTCCGACGCGCGTCGACGACACGATTGCGATCGCGGCGCTGTTCCAGGCAATAGTCGCCAAGTTAAATAAATTAATTGATAAAAATCTGGGATTCCGGTTGTACCGGCGCATGTTGATTCAGGAGAACAAGTGGCGCGCGGTGCGGTATGGGTTAGATGGGAAGATGCTCGATTTAGGAAAGCAGACGGAAGTGCCTGTACGCGATTTGGTGATGGAGTTACTGGAGTTTGTTGACGATGTGGTGGATGAGCTCGGATCGAGGAAAGAGATCGATCACGTTCACACGATCCTCCAGCGCGGCACTTCCGCAGACAGGCAGCTCCAGATCTATCATGAGACGAACGATCTCAAGGCGGTCGTTGACGATTTGATTAAGTTGACGATGGAGAACGTGTCGGATACACCGGATTTGAGCTTGCCGTCGCAGACCACTACTACCGCCTCGACTATTGCCAAGTAGTAGACAGGATTTACAAGATTTTTCAGGATTAACATGTAGATCCTGTCTAACGTCTTCTACCGAGGTAGTATTGCCAAAGCATTCGTGCAGCGACAGCCCGCAGCGGCCTCCATTGTTCAGCCAGTTGTTCTAACTCACGATGGTCGGGCCTCGCAGGCAATCCCTTCAACTCTTTCATCGCTACTGCCAGCGCCAGATCACCTGCCGGCCAGATGTCCGCCCGACGCATGGCCATCAATAAATAAACATCCGCGCTCCACAATCCGATGCCTTTGATCCGCGTCAGCGCGAGCCGCGCGTCGGCATCACTCATACGCGCCAGTTTCGTGAAGCTCAACTGACCGTTGACGATCGATGCCGAGAGATCAATCAGGTACGCCGACTTCTGTCTCGTCACACCAAGACTGCGCAAGTAATCAAAGCCCAACTCCACAAACCGCTCCGGCGTGAACGGTTCAATCACTCCCTGCAAACGCGCGAGCATCGCCTTCGCTGACTTCAACGACACCTGTTGCTCGAGGATGATGTGTACGAGAGTTGTGAATCCGGTGGCGCGGCGCCAGAGCGGAGGGTCGCCGTGCATGGCGTGAATTCCAGCCAGCATCTCGTCGCGCGCCGCGAGCTCGCGCGCCGCGACGGCGAGAGTCTTTGCTGTGAGCGGCCTCAATTCTGGACGGCGAGTGTCAGGAAATTCTCGAACAGGATACGACCATCGCGCGAGTCATTCGGATGCTGCCAGCGCGTGCGGCTCTTGTTCCAGTCTTCGAACGATTTTTCGAGATGAAACTGGACCGTGTAGATCATCTGCCCGTCGGTGCGCTTCACCATCATTTGATTACGGCAGAGATACGACGTCGCGAGCAACTGGAATTCTTCCGGAATACGATCGAGCTGCAGCCCGTGATTCTGCCAGACGCGCAGGATACGCGCGGGCGCATCCGGCTCCGAGCAGTTGATGTTCTTAAAAATCGGATCGTCGGGCTCGGTGATGCGGATGAAGCGATACTGGTACTCCTGCGGCCGCGAGAGGCGCTGCTCGTGCTGCTCGAGCTTGTCGAGCGTGACCACACGCACGCCAAAACTCAGACCGACGAGCTGATGACCGCCGCAGATCGCGAGCACCGGCGTTTTCGTCTTGCGGATAAAGTGACCAAACTCATCGAGTATCGACGGTTGGTAGTAATCGAAATCGCGCAACGTGCCGCTCAGCACGATCGCGTCCGGCGCAAAACTCTTCGCGGCCGTAGCGGCTTCCGAAAGGTGCGCGACTTCAATTGTCGGGCCCTTAACCAGACGAGAAATGTTGTTGGCAATGTTTTCAAGCGCCATGCCGGCAATGAGTCGCTCGCGTCGCATTTCGGCGGCGAGTGTCTCGCCCCATTCGGCGCGCGCCACCGACGACAGGTCACGCTCATCGCGCAGCAGGTTGTCGATTACGAGCACACGCGCCTCGTCGATGCTCTGGCTGACGGGCTCGTAGCGACAGAAGTTCTGCTGGTTAAATGGAAAGGGAAGCGAAGTTGTGGGGGTGGTCAAGTCTTGAGTCATTCGCGATTGTCGTTAATTCAAAAGTAGTTTTGGACAGGATTTACAAGATTTATCAGGATGAACATGTAAATCTTGGAAAATCTTGTTAATCCTGTAAACCGCTATCTCGTACGCTGTTTTGTTGTTTGCCTGAACTCGGGTACGCGGGTTCCCGGGCCAGCCTCCTTGATCTCCTCGCGGATTTTAGCAATTAGCAGGCCACGGAGTCTCGAACTAAATCGCGTGCTCTCTGCCTGCGTTTCCTGGTCAACTAGTAAAAACATTCTATACCACGACGACTCCAATTCGTCCGCTAAATGCGAGATTTTTGTTATGTCGTACGGAACTGCTACGTCCTGACAACCAAGCCGCGCGAAGACTGAGAGGTATCTCGCCGTGGCCAGATCCGGACACAGGAGCCGCCGACGACCGACCTTTAGCTCGACGCCGAGTAGCGTGTGCTGAATATCAACACGCGCCGCTGGCTTCGCGCTCTCGAAGTGGTACGAGCGCGTGCGCAGCTTGAGGATGCGCTCGCGGTAGATTCGCGGTAGCCATGATTCCCCAAGTTGTTTCTGAATGAGTTGGGCGTAACTTTCGGCCGGCACTATCTATGTAATTGGTTCGTAAACAACTGCGACTCGATCCGCGTTTGCAGCGCATTGATCACGCGTCCGGGAAAGATTCCGAGGTAGAGCACGCCGAGTACGGTGATCACGAGCGCGACCGCCATACTCGCCGGCACGCGCGGCGCGTTCCACGCCATCGTTCGTTCACCAAAGAACATCACGATGATCAGTCGCAAGTAGTAATAAGCGGAGACGGCGGTGTTGAGCACGCCTACGATCACGAGTCCGTAATACTTCTGATCGATCGCCGCGCCAAACACGAGGATCTTGCCCATGAAACCCGCCGTTAGCGGCATACCGAACAGGCTCAAAATAAAGAGACTCAACGAAAACGCGAGCACGGGGGACTCGAATCCGATCCCGCGGTAGTCTTCGATCGACGTGCGGCGGTCGCCGTTGCGCGCGATCAGTTGCACGACTGCAAACGCGCCGATGTTCATCACGGCGTAAGTCAATAGGTAGAACACGACCGAGGTGATTGCATTGTGGCGCTGTGCCGGATCGGTTGCGGAGCCGGCAGCGATAAAGCCGACCATTGCATATCCAGCGTGCGCGATCGACGAGTAGGCCAGCAGTCGTTTGACGTTGTTCTGCACGATCGCCACGACGTTGCCGAGCGTCATCGTGAGTATCGCCATAACGACGAGCACGTTGATCCATGCTTGATGCAGGTTTCCGGTCGTTGCCGTCGAAGCAGAAACAACGAATGGCAACCCGAAGACAAACACGCGCATGAATGAAGCAAACCCCGCCGCCTTCGGACCCGCAGCCATGAACGCGGTTACTGGGGTGGGCGCGCCTTCGTAAACGTCGGGCGTCCAGATGTGAAAAGGCGCGGTCGCGATCTTGAAACCAAAACCGACGAGCATCATCGCAGCGCCCGCGAAGAGCAGCGCGGGATACTGCGCCTGGCCGACGCGCTGGGCGATCTCGGCGATGTTGGTTGTGCCGGCGACAATCCGGCTGAGCGACCCGCCCGGCCCGGGCTCGGCTATCGACGTCGCGCCGTAGATGAGCGCGATGCCGTAGAGCAGAAACGCGGATGAGAATGATCCGAGGATGAAGTACTTCAGCGACGATTCATTCGAGCGCACGTCAGTGCGACGGAAGCCGGCCATGACGTAAGTTGCGATCGAGAGTATTTCGAGACCGAGAAAGATGATGACGAGATCATTGCCCGAGGCCATCAGCATCATGCCGACGGTGGCGAATAACAACAGTGAGTGAAACTCGCCCGCGGGCAGTTGTTCGTTCTCGACCCAGACGGTTGAGATGAGCAACGTCAGACCCGATACCAGCAGGAAGACCAAAGTGAAGCCGAGACGCAGCTCGTCCAGCACGATCATGCCATTGAATGCGTCGGGCGATGATGTTCCCGTGGACCAGAGCCATAAGGTACTAATCGCAGCGGCAATGATACCAGCGAGTGAAATGCCGCCAGTGATCCAGCGCTGTGTCGGACGCACAAACGCGTCAACAAGCATCACTAAGACGGCAGCTATACAGACGATCACCTCGGGCGCGATTAACGACCAGTTGACGATGGGCATTACGGATTGTGCTAAAAATGAGGTCATCTAAAACCTTTTACAGGATTTACAAGATTTTTCAGGATTGACATGTAAATCCTGTCTTAATCTTGTTAATCCTGTCTAACAACTTCCGTGGTATACGAACCTCCGGCCGGACTCGACGAAACGCGCGCACGAATCACCTCGACGCTCGGCTTCGAACGATCCAAAAACACGCGCGGGTAAACACCCATGAAAAGCATCAGCACGAGCAGTGGAACCAGCAACCCGATCTCGCGCTTATTAAGATCCGACAAACTGCTATTCTCGGGATTAGTGATCGGTCCAAACACCACGCGCTGCAGCATCCAGAGCATGTAAACCGCCGCCCAGATAACACCCGTCGCCGCGAGCATCGTCGTTAGCCACGGATGATCGACTGCCCGCGACGTCCACGTCCCAAGCAGTATGAAAAACTCACCGACGAACCCGTTCAAAAACGGCAGCCCAATCGACGACAACGACGCAAAGACAAACAGCGTGGAGAACCACGGCATCGGTTTCGCCAGTCCGCCAAACTCGCTGATCATGCGCGTATGCCGTCGCTCGTAAATGAACCCGACGAAGAGAAACAGCGCGCCTGTTGAAACGCCGTGATTGAGCATCTGGTAAAGCGCGCCCTGCATGCCGAGCTCTGTAAATGAGAACAATCCGAGCACGACAAAACCCATGTGACTCACCGACGAATACGCCACGAGTCGTTTGACGTCCGGCTGGACCATCGCGACGAGCGCGCCATAAATGATTCCGATCACTGCGAGTATGATGATCACCGGCGCCCACCATCGCGCCGCATTCGGAAACAGTGCGAGGTTGAAACGCATCAGCCCGTACGTTCCCATCTTCAGCAATACGCCCGCGAGAATCACCGAGCCGGCCGTGGGCGCTTCGGTGTGTGCGTCAGGCAGCCACGTGTGGAACGGAAACAGCGGCACCTTGATACAGAACGCGACTGCAAACGCGATAAACAAAAAGAACTCGAAGCGATCCGGCAGCGGGCTTGCCGCCATCATTTGCAAAAGCGTCGTGTAGTCAAACGTGTGATAGATGAAGTAGAGCGAGAGGATGCCGACCAGCATCAGCAGGCTGCCGACCGCCGTATAGATGAAAAACTTCACCGCGGCGTAGACGCGACGCTCGCCGCCCCAGATTCCGATCAGGAAGAACATCGGCACGAGCGACGCTTCGAAGAACAGGTAGAAGAGCAGCAGATCGAACGACACGAAGACGCCGATCATCGCCGATTCGAGAACCAGCAGGAACGCATAGTACGAGAGTTGTCGCTTATGAATGGCGGTCCAACTCGACACCACCGCGATCGGCATGAGCAGCGTCGTCAACAACACGAGCCAGAGACTGATGCCGTCAACCGCAACGTGATAACGCGAGCCGACGTAGCCAATCCAGCTCACGTTCTCTTCGAAACGTAATTCCGAGCCGCTGGCGCCAATACCGCGGAGCAACAGCAGCGATAAGACAAACGTCGCCACCGTCACGATCAGCGCGATCCAGCGATAGTGCTCCTCGCGCCGGCTCGACACAAAGCTGTAGCCGACGAGCGCGAGCGTTCCCGCCACCGGTAGAAGAATCAGTATCGTTAACAAATACGCATCAATCCGTTTTTAGAATTCGTTTAATCTGTGGTTACACACCCGGAAATCCCAGGTATGCAAACACTCCAATCAAGATCAGCGCTCCAACCAGAATGATCGCCGCGTAACCACGCACGAAACCGGCTTGCAGGTAACGAGCGAGCCGTCCCATTTCCGTTACTGCTTCACCAATCGAATGCAACAGCCCGTCGATCACTCCCATATCGAAAAATTTCCAGAGACCTTCGCGGGACGCTACTTCGATCGGGTGAATGAGCGCGGTGTCGTAAACCTCGTCAACGTAGTACTTGTTCTCCAGCAAGCGCGGCATTTGCAACAACGGCCGTTTCTGGAACAGATACCAACCGGCGCCGATTCCCAGTAACGCGATGACTACCGAGACACCGGCAAGCAAACGCTCCGCGGTTAACTCGTCACTCGAATGTGTTGCATGTGCGGTAGCTGGAACTGCACCGTGCTCGCCTTCGGCAACTGGAGTCTCCGGCGCATGCGTCTCACCAGCACCGGCTTTCGCAACCACCGGTTCGAGCGTGTGCTCGATTACATTGATGTCTTTACCAACAAACGCATAAGGAATACCGATGAAACCACCGACAGTCGAAAGCACTGCCAGCACGATCAGCGGCACAGTCATTAGCCACGGCGACTCGTGCGGCTCAACCGGTCCATGATGATGATCCGGCTCCTGATGTTTCGAGTCGTGCGTGTCGCGGAAGCGTTCCCTGCCCCAGAACGTCATCACCATCATGCGCGTCATGTAGACCGCGGTCAGAAACGCGGTGAGCGCAGCGATGGCCCAGAGAAACTTGCTGAACCCGGTCGAGGGAAGACTAAACGCGGGGGCGCTCCACGTCCTCCAGAGAATCTCGTCTTTCGAGAAGAAGCCCGCAAAGATCGGCACACCGCTGATCGCAAGCCAGCCCGTCACCATCGTCGCAAACGTGATCGGCATGTACTTCTTCAGCCCGCCCATGCGTCGCATGTCCTGCTCGTGATGCATGCCGTGAATCACCGAGCCCGAGCCGAGGAAGAGAAGCGCTTTGAAGAACGCATGCGTGATGACGTGGAAAATCGCAGGAATAAACGCGCCCACACCGCAGGCGAGGAACATGTAACCGAGCTGCGAGATCGTCGAGTAAGCAAGCACCTTCTTGATGTCGTTCTGTGCGAGACCAATCGTCGCCGCGAATAGCGCGGTCGCAGCGCCGATGATCGCGACGATGAACATCGCTGTCGGTGCGTGTACGAAGATCTCCGAGCACCGCACGATCATGTAGACACCCGCGGTGACCATTGTCGCCGCGTGAATCAACGCTGACACGGGTGTCGGACCGGCCATCGCGTCAGGCAGCCAGACGTACAAGGGAATCTGTGCGCTTTTGCCCGCTGCGCCGATGAATAGCAGCACCGCGATCGACGTTGCGCCGCCCGCGAAGATCGCGCCCGCGGTAAACGTTTCCACCGAATGGTTTCTGAAGAACGACAACGCCGTATGCGCGGCCTCACCAGCGGCCGGGTTCGCGAAAAAGCTGACCGAACCGGTGACGAAGAACGTCAGCATGATGCCGAGCACGAAGCCCCAGTCGCCGATGCGGTTCGCAATGAACGCTTTCTTCGCTGCGTCACCCGCTTCCTTCTTGTCGAAGTAGTAACCGATGAGCAGGTACGAGCAGAGGCCCACGCCTTCCCAACCGACAAACATCAGCACAAAGTTGTCGGCGAGCACGAGCGTCAGCATCGAGAACATGAACAGATTGAGAAATGCGAAAAAGCGATAGAAGCCGGCTTCGCCGTGCATGTAACCGACGGCGAAGACGTGAATGAGGAAACCGACGAACGTGATGAAGAGCGCGTACGTCCCGCTCAGTCGATCCATGCCGAGCGCGAAGTCAGCGTGGAAATTACCGACTTGCAGCCACGTCCAGATATGATCGAGCACCGGCGTCGTTGTCCTCAGCGCCCCACCCGACATAAATGCGAGATAGAATGCAACGATGGCCGAGATCGCAACCGACCCACACGCCACGATGCCGATGAACCGCTCATCGCGCACACGCCGCCCAATGAACCAATTGATCGCCGCCCCCGCAAGCGGAGCAAAGATGATCAGACTGAGTAGATTGTTCTCCATTAGTCAGCTTTTTACAGGATTGCAGGATTTTCAGGATTAACATGTAAATCTTGTTAATCCTGTAATCCTGTCTAAAACTACCTTAACAATCGGGCGCTACAATTTAAGTATGCTCGCGTCATCGACATCCAACGACTCGCGATTACGAAAGATCGCAATGATGATCCCTAAGCCCACCGCCGCTTCCGCCGCCGCCACTGTCATGACAATGAACACGAAAAGCTGCCCAGTCACGTCCTGAAAGAAACTGGCGAACGCCACAAACGTCAGATTCACCGCATTCAACATCAGCTCGATGCACATGAACATCGCGATCACGTTGCGCTTGATGATCACGCCCGTCACGCCGATCGTGAACAGGATCGCGGAGAGCGCCAGGTACCAGGAAAGCTGTGGTTCCATCATCTTAGTCTCGCTTTGATTGATTGCGAAAATCTGTAATCCCTAAAGTCCGGGCTGCTTCGTTTGAAGTGTCTGCCTCAACCGGCCTCAAGTCGTCCGGCTCAGCGTTCGGATCGACCATCGAAAGTGGAAGCACTTGCGCTCCCGGAACGACGCGCGCGTTTGGCGGCAACAATCCACCACGACGCGCAAGCGTCATCGCGCCGACGATCGCCATCAGCAAGAGTATCGAGGTGATCTCAAACGGCAAAAGATATCGTGTGAACAACTGCGCGCCGATCGAGTGCGTCAGCCCAACATCCGAAGGCGCCGACGTTGGATTAACTCTAAACTCCTGCACGCTGACGAGTATGAAAGCGACCTCCGCGATCAGGATTGCGGCAAGCGCGACAGCCACCGGCACGAGGAACTTCAAACGCGGACGTCTACGTTCTTCCTGTTCGACGTTGAGCAGCATGATCACAAACACGACAAGGACCATGATCGCGCCCGCATAAACGATTACCTGAACCGCAGCAATGAACGGCGCCGCCAGCATCACGTAGAGACACGCGAGCGAGATGAACACGCCGATCAAAGAGATCGCGCTGTAGAGCGGATTGCGTTGCGCGACGACCGCGAGACCGCAGCCGATCGCCAGCCCTGCGAACAGGATGAAAAGAAGCGCCAGCATGATTTTAGTTAGCCTGCGAAGCAGGCGGAAGCATAAAGCCTGGGGCGTGAGCCCCAGGTATGAATTGCATTTCCATTTTCAAGCCCGCGAATGCGGGCGACAGCCCGTTATCGCTGTCGCCCGTTTCACGGGCTCAATAACCTTTCTTTCAACGATCCTGGGGCTTGCGCCCCAGGCTTTATGCTTCCGCCTGCTTCGCAGGCTCGGAGCATAGTTCACAAATTCGGGAAGAAGTAGATCAGCGTGGCTGTAATGAAGATGTTGAGCAGCGCCAGCGGCAGCAGAATCTTCCAGCCGAAATTCATCAACTGATCAAAACGGAAGCGCGGTAACGTCCCGCGCAGCCAGATGTAAATAAACAGAAACACGCAAATCTTGAATATGAATCCAAGCGCGCTGATGAGTCCGAACAAAAACGTGCCACGTCCCGGCCAGATGTCAATGAACGGCACGTTCCAGCCGCCAAAGAAGAGCGTGGTGGCCAGCATCGAAACCGTGAACATGTTGATGTATTCAGCGAGGAAGAAGAGCGCAAACTTCATCGCGCTGTATTCCGTGTGAAAACCTGCAACAAGCTCTGTTTCGGCTTCTGGCAGATCGAAGGGGACGCGATTTGTTTCCGCAATCGCGGCGATCAGGTAGATGATAAAACCGAGCGGCTGAAACAGGACGTACCAATGCGTACCGTGCCAGGCGGACTGGTTCTCGACGACCTGTCCGAGATCGAGAGTGCCCGCCATCATGACGACGCCGATCAGACTCATCCCCAGCGCGAGCTCGTAAGAGATCATCTGCGCCGACGAGCGAAGACCGCCCATCAAGCTGTACTTGTTGTTTGAAGACCAGCCCGCGAGCATGATCCCGTACACGCCAATCGACGTGATGCCGAGCACGTAAAGCAAACCGATATCGAAACGCGCGATCGTGAGCGGGATCGTGATGTTGGTAAACGGAATCGCGATCTCCGGGCCGAACGGGTAGACGATCATCGTCATCAACGCGGCCATCGTGGCGATCACGGGCGCGAGGAAGTAGATGAAGCGTGTCGATTTGTCGGGGACGATGTCTTCTTTAAGAATGAACTTCAGTAGATCGGCGAATGGCTGCAACATGCCGCCGTAGCCGACGCGGTTTGGACCAAGACGTCCCTGGATGAGACCGAGTACACGACGCTCTGCCAGCACGGTGTAGGCGACGATCAGAAGCACGACCGTGAACGCCACGGTGATGGCTACGAACTTGAGGGCTATATCGATCGCAGTGTCCATGAATTATTTAGCCACGGATAACACGGATTGGATCTGATACAACGGCGAGACCGCAGTGGTCTCGGGACGCGGGTTGCCGTTGGCGAGCAGTTGAAACTGTGCGACTTTCTCCGTCAGCCCTCCCAAACGGAACAGCTCCGTTCCAACGTCAGGCGTCACCGTGATCTTCTCGCCGTCATCCGGCAGCGATTCAACGTGATCGCGAATGGAAGTCAGAGCGTCGCTCACGTCGCTCGGACCGACTTCAAACTTCGCCTGCACCGGATTTGTCTCGTCCTTCAACAACGGATAACGCATGCCCGCAAAGGCAGGCACTTTTTCGCCAATCTCGCGAAACACCGCACTTGCTGACAGGTTATAACCCCAATCCATCCCCAGCTCTTTTGCGAGTTGATCTGTGATCATCCAGTCAGGCTTTGACTGGTGCAGCGGCGGAATCGACTGTCGCACGCGTTGCACGAAGCCGTCGTTGTTTGTAAACGTGCCGTCCTGTTCGGCGTACGAAGCGGCCGGCAAAACAACGTCGGCCGCTGCGGTCGTTTCGTTTTCAAAGAGCTCCTGGACCACGAGGAAGTCGAGTTGTGACAACGCGGCCTCGCGTCCTTTCAAGTGTTCCGGCAGGAAGCTCCCGGCCATGTAGAGCGCGCGGATCTCACTCCCTACGGCATCGAGAATCTGGCCCGGCGATGTCGGACGTTCCATCATGCCTAGCGCGTGTGCTCCGACGCTGTTATTGAAGAACGGAAGCGGGTGCAACAGTATTCGTCGCTTATCGCCGCCAAATGTTTGCGAGAACTGAGCGATGACAGCCTGTGCTGCAGGACTAAGCTCGTGACCAAACATGATCACAACGTCGCCTTCAGTATTCGTAATCGCCTCGCGTGCGGCCACGATCGCACTTGCTTCAACACCGGCTTTCTTCGCGGCGAGAGAGTCGTTGGACGAACCCGCGAGCGCGAGGACGATCGCATCTTCTGTCCCGGATGTGACGTGCAGAAACACCTTCGCCTGTTCGCGCAGACGAATCGGAACCGAATTGATCAGCACGAGCGTCGCGCCGCCGTTACGCACTGCCTGTCGCATCTGTTTGCCGGTCAACGGCTGCAGCTCACTGGGATCGCCGCCGATCTGCACGATCGTCTTCGCGTAACGAATGTCGCGATGGGTCGCGAGTGGCGCGCCGAGGTTCTGGAAGAAGCTTCGCAGGCTTAACAGATCGGTGGTTGTGTAGTTCTCAGTGCCGACCAACTCAGTCGCAAACTTGCGCAACACGTAAAGCGATTCATTTGTAAGTCGAGGACTACCGACAACGCCGATCGAGTTTCGTCCATGTGCATCAGCAACCGCATCGAGACGCTCTGCAACATGACGGATCGCTTCATCCCACGTTGCCGGAATCAGCTTGCCGCCTTTCTTGTAACGGATCATCGGCGTGCGAATGCGCTCTTCATGATTGATGAATGGATGCCCGAATCGTCCCTTCACGCAAAGAAACTCGCCGTTGATTCCATTAACGTAACGATCGCGCGCGACCGAGCGACGCACTTCACCACCGCGCGATCCGAGCGACATCTGGCAGCCGTCCGAACAGAAGTTGCAGGTCGTGATCGTCTGCGCGAGCTCCCAGGGACGGGTTTGGTGTCGATAAGTCGCGTCGAGCAGCGTTCCTGTCGGACAGACTTCGATACAGTTTCCGCACTGCGAACAATCGAGCCAGCCGAGATATGTGCCGATCACGGTGTGCGCGCCGCGGCCGCCGGCTTCGATCGCCTCTTCACCCATCCACTCGTCGCACACGCGCGTGCATCGTTTGCAGAGAATGCAACGCTGCGGATCGTTCGCGACCATCGGCGAGAGATAGCGCTCCGCGTAGTAATTCTTCTTCTCAGTGAAGCGTTCTTCGAGACCGCCCCAGTCGAACGTCATCTCCTGTAGCTCACACTCACCACCGCGATCGCAAACAGGGCAATCGAGCGGATGGTTCGCGAGCAGAAACTCCGTCATTCCACGCTGCGCCTTTTCAATCTCTTCACTCTGCGTCGTGACGATCATGCCGTCGGTGCAGGTGATGGTGCAGGACGTTTGCAGCTTCGGCATCTTCTCGATGCGCACGAGACACATGCGACACGAAGCTTGCAGCGCGAGATCGGAGTAATAACAGAACGATGGGATATCGAAACCTTTTTCGCGGCACACGTCGATCAGACTGGCGCCCTTCGGCACCTCGAAATCTTTGCCGTTGATCGTTACTTTGACTAAATCCGTGGACATTCTTTTGAGTTCTTCTCTGTGCTCTCTGCGTATCTCGGCGTTCTATGCGTTAAGAGTGTACTTAAACGCAGAGAACGCAGAGATACGCAGAGGGCCGCTGAAAAAACCTAAACGTTACCATTCAAAAGTCTTCGTTTGAAATCTTCCGGGAATCTCTTGATTGCCGATTGAATCGGCCACGACGCCGCATCGCCGAGCGGGCAAAACGACTTGCCCTCGATGTTGTCGACCAGATCGAGCATCAGTTGCGCATCATCTGGGCGCCCGCCGCCGTTCTCGATCCGTTTGAAAACTTTCACCAGCCAATCAGTGCCTTCACGACACGGCGTACACCAGCCACACGATTCGTGTTTGTAAAACTCAGTCAGGTTCTTCGTCGACTCAAACACATCGACCGTCTCATCCATCACGATGAAACCACCCGATCCAACACTCGAACCCGCCGCGACGAGTCCTTCATAATCCATGCGCACATCTTTCCCGATAATCTGATCCGCGCGCATGATGTAGACCGACGAGCCGCCCGGAATACAAGCCTTGAGCTGCTTATCGTTGAGCATGCCGCCGCAGTCTTGCATGATGAACTTTTCCATGTCGTCGTAGCCCATCGGCAACTCGTAGACGCCCGGCAGCTTGACGTGACCGGAGACGGACCAGAGTTTCGTGCCGCCGCTCTTCTCGGTTCCGAGTTTCTGATAAGCCTCGCCGCCCATTTTGATGATGTCAGGCACGGCGGTGAGCGTCTCGACGTTGTTGACGACAGTAGGCGCTGCGTACAGACCGGAGACAGCAGGGAAGGGAGGCTTCATGCGCGGGTGACCACGCAGACCTTCGAGCGAGCTCAGTAACGCAGTTTCTTCACCACAGATGTACGCGCCCGCGCCGGTGTGCGTATGAATCTCGCAGGCGAAGTCGCTGCCGAGAATCTTGTCGCCGACGAGTCCTGCTTTTCGCGCTTCGTCGAGCGCAACGTCCATGATGTCGATCAGATACTTGTATTCGCCGCGCGTGTAGATGTAGCAGGTCTTTGAATTGAGCGCGTAGGCGGCGATCAGCATGCCTTCGATAAGCATGTGCGGATCGCGTTCCATCAAATATCGATCTTTGAACGTGCCGGGCTCGGATTCGTCGGCGTTGCAGACGACGTACTTCGGCTTCGGCGAGTCTTTCGGGACGAAGCTCCACTTCATTCCGGTCGGGAACCCTGCGCCGCCGCGCCCGCGCAGCGCCGACTTCTTCACTTCGTTGATCACATCGTCAGGCGACATGCCGTCGAGAACTTTTTTGAGCGCTTCATAACCGCCGTTGCGACGATACACATCGAGCGAGTGCGACCACTCGAGATGAACTCGGCGCAGTTGTAACGGTTCACATCCGATTGCTGCGATACGCATTAACTTAGCTTGTCCAGTATTTGATCGATCTTTTCGGGCGTCAGGTTCTCGTGATAGTCGAAGTTGATCTGAAACATCGGCGCCGTGCCGCACGAGCCGAGACACTCGACTTCACTCAACGTGAAGCGTCCATCAGTCGTGGTCTCACCAACCTTGATCCCTAACTTCTGCGAACAATGCTCGGTGACTTTTCCCGCACCCATGATCTTGCAAGAAAGCGTTTTGCAAACCTGGATGTGATACTTGCCGATCGGCTCGGTATGGATCATCGAGTAGAACGTCGCGACTTCCCAGATGTCGGTGACGCGCACCTTCAGGCGATTCGCGAGATACAGCACGCCCGGCGGATCGAGATAGCCACGCTCACGCTGCACGATGAACATCAACGGCAGGATCGCCGAGCGTATCACCGGATACTTCGCGAGGTGCCGATCGATCTCCGCCTCCACCTGCGGTGAAAACGTCGCCGGCTCAACCCCCAGATCGACAGGCTGCGACAACGGTTGAATATTTACTATCTGAGTATTCATAAATCAGCAGCTTCTTCTCTGTGCAACCTCTGTGTTCTCTGTGTCTCTGTGGTGGATTAAAACCACAGAGACACAGAGAACACAGAGGTTGCACAGAGAAGCAAACAGTTACCGATCGATCTCTCCCAACACGATATCCAGTGATCCAATAATCGCCACGATATCCGCCACCATCTCGCCCTCAGACATCACCGGCAGCGCCGACAGATTCACGAAACTCGGACCACGGAAGTGAACTCGACTCGGTTTTGGTCCACCATCCGACTTCATATAAACGCCGAGCTCGCCCTTTGAAGCCTCAATCGGGTGATAGACCTCACCCGCCGGCACGTCGAAACCCTCCGCAACGATCAGGAAGTGATGAATCAACGCGTCCATGTGACTCTTCATCGCTTCACGATCGGGCAACACGACTTTCGGCGCGTCAGCTTTGATCGGACCAGGCCGCAAACGAGACAAAGCCTGCGTCGCAATCTTGTGCGACTCCTTCATCTCGCGCATGCGCACCATGTACCGCGCCCAAACATCTCCGTCGGGCTCAGTCGGCACTTCAAAATCGTACTTCTCATAACCGCTGTACGGGTTCGCGCGACGGATGTCGAGATTGACGCCACTGCCGCGCAGGCACGGACCGGAAAGTCCCCAATCGATCGCGTCTTCAGCGGAGATGCGCCCGATACCCTGTGTGCGTCGCTGAAAGATCTTGTTGCCGCTTAGCAGTTTGTGAAACTCATCGACCGCGCCGGGGAAGAAATCGAGAAACTGTTTGCAGCGATTATCGAAACCCGCCGGCAAGTCCATCATCAAGCCGCCGATCCGGAAATACGACGGCGTCAATCTTCCACCTGACGCAGCTTCGATCAAGTTCAGGATCTTTTCGCGCTCGCGGAAACAGTAAAAGAAGACTGTCATCGCGCCGATGTCGAGCGCGTGCGTTCCGAGCCAGACGAGGTGTGAGCCGATACGCTGTAGCTCGCACATCAGCACGCGAATCGTTTCCGCACGCTCGGGAATCTCGAGACCGAGCAGCTTCTCCCCCGCCATTACGTAAGCGAGATTGTTGCCGAGTGGATTCAGATAATCCATGCGGTCGGTGATGACGATGCCTTGCTGGTACTTCTTGTACTCAAACAGCTTCTCCATTCCGGTGTGGAGATAGCCGATGTCAGGCGTCGCTTTCACGACCATTTCGCCGTCCAGCACCAATTCGAGGCGCAGCACGCCGTGCGTCGACGGGTGTTGCGGACCCATCGAGATCGTCATCTGCGTGTCGAGCGGGCGATCGACGATTTCGAATTGTGGCGGGATCGTTACTGAGCTCATTTCAAGCTATATGGTTCGTAGCCGCGTAATGGAAAATCTTTGCGTAATGCGTGGCCTTGCCAGTCGTCTGGTAACAAAATACGTCGCAGATCCGGATGGCCGTCGAAGATCACGCCAAACAGATCGAAAGTCTCGCGCTCGTGCCAGTTCGCGGTTTTCCAGATTCCGGTCACGGTCGGCACGTGCGTGTCTTCCTCGTTCAGCAACACCTTTAATCTGACGCGATGGTATTTAGTTGTTGAGAAAAGGTGATAGTTGACTTCGAAGCGCGGTTCTTCTTCGACGCCGCGATCGGCGCCACAGATATCGGCGAGAAAGTCGAAGCGTGTTTCCGGGGAAGTCTTCAGAAAGGCGCAAGCATCAGCGATGTTCTCGCGCGGCACGACGATCGTCGTCTCGCCGAAAGCGATGATGACTTCGCGTACCCATTCCGGATGTTCACGCTGTAACGCCGCCACTAACGGTGACGGCGCTGCTTCTGAACTTGGGGTTTGTTCTGGCGACAGTTGTTCGATGTTTTCGGGCCCTGATGTCATCCGCGCTTGTTGCTCGACTCTCTAAGTAGAACGACGCCGTTCGTGTCTCGAAGCGATCGTGTAGGGCCGCGATTCCGGCAACGTGTCCTGTGCGGTCGAGCCATCGGTGATCGGCAAAGTGCCGGGCGCCACAGCTTCGCGTGCTTCCTCTTCGGGAATGTCCCTGCGATCGCGGACGCTCTCTTTCATCACTTTGTCCTGGAGCATCATCACGGCGTGTATCAACATCTCGGGGCGCGGAGGACAACCCGGAATGTAGACGTCAACCGGAACGATCTTGTCGACACCCTGAACGATTGCGTAGTTATCAAAAACACCGCCGGAGGTGGCGCAGGCGCCCATCGAGATCACCCACTTCGGTTCCGGCATCTGATCGTAGATTCGTCTCAGCACGGGGGCCATCTTTCGCGACACGCGCCCGGAGACGATCATCACGTCGGCCTGTCGCGGGCTTGCGCGAAACACTTCCGAGCCAAAACGCGCGAGATCGTTTCGAGACGAAGTCGCATTCATCATCTCGATCGCGCAACAAGCAAGACCAAATGTCGCCGGCCAGAGTGAAGACTTGCGCGCCCAGTTGATCAGGGAGTCGAGGCGCGTGGTCAGCACTTCCGGTAAAGCTTCGGCAATTATGTTTTCCAGACCCATTTAAAACTTCTTTCTTACGCTGCGGTGCGCCGCTGTTTCTCAATCTTACGTGATTCAAGATCGGCCAAAGCTCTTGCTTCGGCTTCCGCCTCACGTCGTGCTCTCTCGCCCCAGTCAAACGCGCCCTTCTTGACGATGTAGATGTAACCGACAAAAAGCAGACCCACGAAGATCATCATCTCGAGGTATGCAAACGAGCGCATCCCCGCGCCCTGCGCCGCGAGCGCCTTATACACCACAGCCCAGGGCACGAGAAAAATCACTTCTATATCGAACAGGATGAAGATCATCGCAATCATGTAGAACTTCACCGAGAAACGCTCTCGCGCGGAGCCTACCGGGTCCTTACCACATTCGTAAGGCATCAACTTCGTTCTTGTTCGCTTACGTTGTCCGACGAACTGGGAGAGGAGGACATTGCCCACCGCGAAGCCTGCCGCGACGATGAACATCAGCAGAATGGGTAAGTAATCGTAAAGACGAAAACTCATCTAACGCACACTATCACCGGCCGCTGAGCAATCGTCTGCGGTCAGTGTCACTCGGTCCACGAGATTGAGAATCATTGTACAAGCGTGATGCTAGTCGAACTGATCAAGGGTGTCAAGCAACGCTTCTCGCGTGGATCAGGCTGGGAAAAATGCTCATTGACCGTGAAAAAATGCTTGTGTTAACGTTCATAAAACCCGCTTACGAGTGGGTTTGAGCAGCCTCCCGGTTTGAAGTTGAACGGACTCGTCTTGCGGAACATCCCCGGCGCCAATCGCGCTCGGTTCTGACAACTGTGATTACAGGATTCAACACCGATATCGAGCATGATGGCGTTACGTATCATGTGCAAACCGAGGACAAGGGGCTCGATTCACCGATCATCCTCTCGCTCGTCTATGTTGGCGGCACGATTCTGGCCAGCAAACGCTCTCCTTATCAAGATCTGATCGCGACTGGTTTTAGTGACGAAGTTCTGTCCGAACGGCTTAAACGTCAGCACCGGCTGATCTGCGCCGCGATCAATCAGGGACGTATCGACGATCTTAAGAAGATGAGCGGACGCCCGAAAGAAGCGCCGCCAAAGACCGTTGAGGAGGCTGCGCCTGACGTCGAGACCGCAGCGACTTCGAGTGTCGAGGAGCCGTTTGAGATCGAATACTGGCCGGTGTCGCAGGAATGGACGCCGCCGCCTGCGCCAGAGGATGAAGAGCTCGCGGCGGTGATGGAGCCGGGCCTGGAGCCGCGTTATGAGCCGGTGGATTTGACTGCGAAGCCACCAGAGCCTGAGCCGGAGATTGAAGAGCCGGTCGAAGTTGAGGAGTTTGTAACTGAGCCAGCTCTGGACGATGGCCTATTTATAGAACTGCTCGATGACGATGAGTTCTACTCAGGTCAGCGTTATACGTTGCGAATCTTAGTGAACAATCGCACGAATGGTGACGAGAAGCCGCTTGCGAACGTGGCTGTGTCGGTGAAGGTGCTTGGCACGACGTTCAGGCCATTGATTTATGCGTTGAAGACTGAGAGTGATGGAGTCGCGAGTATTAGCACGGACATTCCGCAGTTCACCTCCGGTCGCGCAGCCGTGCTCATACGCGCTGTGACGAAAGACCAGGCCGCCGAGCTGCGCCGCATCATTCATCCAGCAGCGTAGACACAGAACCGAGCGCGGTAGCGCCGGGTCAACCAAAATAAACACGCCCGAAGCAGAGTTTGACCCGGCGCTACCGCGCTCGGTTCTGTGCTTGCTATATTCTTTGTGCTGATGAAAGTCTTCGTCAATGGCGAGCTAAGGGAAGTGGAGATTTCTACCTTATCAGAGTTGATCACTGCACTCGATCTACCGGTGGCGCGGATAGCGATCGAACTCAATCGTGACGTCGTGCGTCGTGGTGATTGGGACAGTACTATGTTGAAGGACGAGGACCGGATTGAAATTGTGCACTTCGTCGGTGGAGGGGAAAATTGATCATTGGCGGGCGAGAGTTTTCATCGCGACTGATTATCGGCACGGGCAAGTATCGCAGCTACGAAGAGATGCGTAGCGCGCATGAAGCTTCCGGAGCGGAGATGGTGACCGTCGCCGTGCGACGCGTGCCGCTCGATCGCAGTAGTGAGTCGTTTCTCGATTACCTGAGTCCTTCGCTTCAGATTCTTCCGAACACTGCCGGCTGTTACACCGCTGAAGACGCTGTTAGAACCGCCCGGCTCGCGCGCGAAGCGTTGCAGACGGATCTAGTGAAGCTCGAGGTCATCGGTGATCAGACGACGTTGTTTCCCGATAACGAGCAGACGCTCGAAGCCGCGCGCATCCTCGTAAAAGAAGGTTTTGTCGTGCTTCCGTACTTCAACGACGATTTGATCATGGCGAAGAAACTGCTCGACGCGGGTTGTGCCGCGATCATGCCGCTCGCGGCGCCGATCGGATCGGGCCTCGGTGTTCAAAATCCAGCGAACCTACGGATCATGCGCGAACAGTTACCGGATGCGACGATGATTGTCGATGCGGGTGTGGGAACGGCGAGTGACGCAGCGATCGCAATGGAGCTCGGCGCTGATGGTGTGTTGATGAACACAGCAATCGCGCAGGCTGAAGATCCGTCGAAGATGGCGACCGCGATGAAACTGGCCATCGAGGCTGGGAGACTGGCGTATGTTGCCGGACGTATGCCGAAGCGTCTGTATGCGAGCGCGTCCAGTCCGTTGCAGGGCGTGATCCGATAGGAAGACGTAGACAGGATTTACAAGATTTTTCAGGATTAACATGTAAATCCTGTCAAATCTTGTAATCCTGTCTAACTACTCGTTGGCAATACGAGCTCCACCAGTTCCTGTTCACGCATGACTCTATCTCCAAGCTCTGTGGTTGATATCGTCGGATATGCGCCGGGTTTTACGCGCAGGCAACGACCATCAACCAGCGCGTCGATGTAAGTCTCAAGCTCATCCTGGGCCATATCTCTCAACAAGCCATAGGTCGACAACTCATTTAGGCGCGCCGTCAATAACTGCTTTGCCGACGATCCTCGCAACGTCTGGATCAACATCTTCCTTCCGAAGCGACCATTCATCCGTTTCGCGCACGCCAGTATTTTCCGCACGCGCAGTAATTCATCATCCGTCGGTGCGCGTAGAGAGAAATCGGCTGGCGCTGATGGACTTGATGTGGCGGTTGTTGGTTGGCAGTTACCGCACGTTCCGCACAGCCGCTCGCTTTTGCGGTCGCCGAAGTAATTAAGAATGTGGGCGCGATAACAACGATCCGTGTAGCAGAAGTCGATCATCGCGCGTAACTTGCGCCGCTCGAGCTCGCCACGACGCGACAGGTCTGCCGGATCGACCCGCAGCTTCGCGGCCGGCTCATTATCGAGCATGATGATGCTGCGGCCCTGTTGCGCGCCACGACCGCCGCGATTGAGTGCGGGCGCAGTGCGTTGAATGTGTCCGGCGCGCTCGAGTACGTAAAGCGCCGATTGCACCGCCATCTCGTTCGTTTCGCCTGCGCGCCGCGCGATCTCCTGCGTCGAGAGCTCGATGCGTTTGAGCTCTGTTCCCGCGAGTGAGTCGTAGACCTGTTTGATGACGCTGATGTTTGGATACGAGCCTTCGATGAAGAAGTCGTGGGTGTTTTTGTCGGCGTAGTTGAAGAGCAGGACGCACGTCGAGGGCAGACCGTCGCGACCGGCGCGCCCGATCTCCTGGTAGTACGCTTCGATCGAGCCCGGCATCTGGTAATGGACCACGAAGCGGATGTCAGGCTTGTCGATGCCCATTCCGAACGCGTTCGTGGCGACGATCATCTGCGTGCGGCCGCCCATGAAGTCGTCCTGAGCGCGGGCACGTACGGCGTCGGTTAAGCCCGCGTGATATTCCGACACTTTAAGATCGAGCGCTCTCAGTTTCGCGCCGACCTGTTCCACGGCTTTTCGCGTTGAGGCGTAAATGATTCCTGAACCGGGATTTTGCTTCGCGAGATTGCGAATGCGTGCGATCTTCTGGCGCTCGCGCTCCGTGTGATCCACTTCGATCGAGAGATTCGGCCGGTCGAAACCGCTGACAAACGTTTGCGGGCGATCGAGACCGAGCTGCTGAATGATGTCGGAGCGGACGTACGGCGTGGCCGTGGCGGTGAGCGCGAGAGTTTGGACTTTGTTCAGCGACTTGATGACGTTGCGGAGGCGCAGGTAGTCGGGACGAAAGTCGTGACCCCACGTTGAGATGCAATGTGCTTCATCGACAGCGAAGAGCGAGATGGGGATTTGTTGTAGCGCTGCGTTGAAGCGGCTACTGCGAAAGCGCTCGGGAGCGATGTAGACGAGTTTATGTTCGCCATGCCTGAGCGCGTCGATGCGCGCGCGTTGTTCTGATTCGGAGATCGAGCTGTTGATGAAGGTCGCGGGCAGTCCGCGAGCCAGCAAGGCGTCGACTTGATCCTTCATGAGCGCGATCAGAGGAGACACGACGAGTGTGACTCCGTCGAGGATCATCGCCGGCAGTTGGTAGCAGAGAGACTTGCCGCTGCCGGTCGGCATCACGACGACCGCGTCTTTGCCTTCGAGGATCGAGCCGATCACTTCGCGTTGGCCTTCGCGAAAGTCTTCGAAGCCGAAGTGCTGGCGGAGCGAAGCGACTGCGTCCGTGAGCGAGTGCATGCGTGCGAGTCTATAACACGAATCTTACTGATCGGTGCAAATCCGTGGCAAAAAATTTGAATTTCTCGGGTTGGGCGGGCCGAGAGCGAAGTCTGCGACGTTGTTTCGTGTGTCTGTGCAGCCGGCGGCGGCGCGCAGAATCGCGTTTGTGTTGCTCGGCGTGGGAGCAGGCGCTGAGCCTTTGAAACAGTTGGCCGTGCTGCCGTAGCCCACGAGATCGACGATGTTCGGATCGTTCGGGCATGCGCCGGTTAACGCTGTTGTGGATTTGATCAGCACGACCTTCCCGGAGCCGGCGGCCATCGCAATCGTGCCTGTTGCATCGGGCGCCGTTAACAAGGCGCCATTGCTCCCGCCCGAGCTTTCCTGAATCAGATAATACTGTCCTGGGTTTAGAGTGACGGAGTTAAGCGGCGTGACTACCCACGTCGAGGCTGTCGCGCTTGCGTACTGCACCGACCAGCCGCTGAGATTAACCGGTGAATGACCGGCGTTGAAGATCTCGATGAAGTCATTACGAAACGGCGCGCCGGCATTGCCACCGCCGCCGAAGACCTGGCTGATCACGATGTGCGGCGATGAATCAGGCGATGGTGTAGGACTTGGTGTTGGAGTTGGTGTGGATGAAGGAGTCGGCGACGGAGTTGGAGTGGGCGTGGGCGTCGCTCCCGTCAGCAGTAGCGACACCGAATTGCTTTGCACGCCATCCGCTGACACGATGAGTGTTGATTTCCCCGCGCCGCGCAATTCAGCAGGCACGAGAACGTGAATCTCGTCGAGTCCCGCCAAAGTCGCCGGCACAACAGTCTCGACGATTACGGGCTTACCGTTGATCGTCACTGAAACATTGTCCGCCTGCGCGACTCCAGTCACAAAGATCGACAGCCGCAAACTTCCTTTCGACGGATCGAACGGTCCGGGCGTCAACGTGTCAGAATTCAAGATGACTGCTTCGCCGGCATTATTGAACACACCGGGCGCTGTAACAGAAATGATGGCTTCAGCCTTCGACTGCAACCCGTCTGCATTAGTGACCAAAAACTCCCCCGGACCAGCGACTGCTCCACTGGGAACCAGAAATACAATCTCTTGCGGAGAGGAATAAAAGATTTGCGCCGCCTGGCCATTGACGGTCACAGAAGGGCCGAGGGCACTCCCGCGAATACTCGCAATGCTGCCGGGTGCTATGTTTGCCAACTCAGGCGCCGCAGCATTTACTACAGTCGCTTCGCCAACCGGTCGTGGCGCGATCGACGCGACATAGATCTCACTATTGTTTCTGAGATCGTCATCACTGACCGCCCCAGAAAGTATGCGTGGAAAATTGAACGCCACCACACTGCCATCAAAGCTGAGCGACGAAACCACTTCACCAGTCGCTGTAGAGGGCGCATTCGTGATCT